>NZ_CAJWRQ010000038.1 GCF_913046405.1 uncultured Christiangramia sp. | reverse complement strand
ATTTCGTCTGGAAAATACCTTGGAATAAAAATAAAGTAAAACAGACTTCCAAAAAATGGCATCCACAATGGATGGAATACGTATGAAGAAAGCCTAAGTAGGATTTTCATTAGATCTCTTTTCGCAATCTTGCTACAGGAATATCCAGTTGTTCGCGATATTTCGCAACTGTTCTTCTGGCGATAGGATAACCTTTGCTTTTCAGGACCTTAGCGAGCTTCTCATCTGTAAGAGGTTTTCTTTTATCTTCTTCCTCTATGGACATCTCCAAAATTTTCTTTATTTCCCTTGTAGACACCTCTTCGCCCTGATCGTTCGTCATCGATTCAGAGAAGAACTCTTTGATAAGTTTCGTTCCGTATGGAGTATCGACATATTTGGAATTCGCCACTCTTGAAACTGTAGACACATCCATTTCAATCTCATCTGCTATATCTTTAAGGATCATGGGTCTAAGATTCCGTTCATCTCCGGAAAGAAAGTATTCCTTCTGGTAATTCATGATCGAACTCATGGTTACCATAAGCGTTTGCTGTCTTTGTTTTATAGCTTCAATAAACCATTTTGCGGCATCTAGCTTTTGCTTAATGAACATGACGGCATCCTTCTGAGCCTTCGTCTTTTCTTTTGATTCCTTGTAACCTTTAAGCATGTTACTGTAGTCCCTTGAAATATGCATTTCAGGAGCGTTTCTACCATTCAGGCTTAACTGTAAATCACCATCTTCTATTTTAATGGTGAAATCTGGTATAACATGTTCTACTATTCTGGTGTTTCCCGAATAAGCACCACCAGGCTTAGGATTTAGATGTTCGATAACGTCTATAGCTTCACGGAGGTCGTCCTCGCTTATATCGTGGCGTGTAAGAAGTTTATTGTAATGTTTTTTGCTAAAATGATCAAAAGAGCGTTCCAGCAGATCTTTGGCTAGTTCCACCTGTCTTGTGGGTTCTCTGCGATTTAGCTGAATGATCAAACATTCTTCAAGACTTCGTGCACCAACCCCAGCAGGATCGAGTCGTTGTACTTTTTTAAGTACTTTTTCAACCGTTTCCTCGTCTGTATATATATTTTGGGTAAAAGCAAGATCATCTACAATATCCTGAATGCTTCTTCTTATATATCCGCTTTCATCCACACTTCCTACCAGAAACTCTGCAATATCCTGCTCGATATCATCCAGTCTTATTGTGCTTAACTGAGTTTTTAAATGTTGCGTAAATGAAGTTCCGGCGGCATAAGGCACCTGCTTGTCTTCATCATCTGCACTGTAATTATTGGCATTCAGGCGATAACTTGGAATTTCATCATCACTCAAATATTCATCAACGTCTATTTCAGTTTCAATGCTTTCACTATCGGTATCGTATTCATCGTCTGAATTATCGTTTCCTATATCATCATATTCGTCGACACGATCTTCCTTTCCATCTTCCAGCGCCGGGTTCTCTTCCATTTCCTGCTTGATACGTTGCTCAAAAGCCTGGGTAGGCAATTGAATAAGCTTCATCAATTGGATTTGCTGCGGAGAGAGCTTCTGAGATAGTTTAAAATTTAATTGTTGCTTTAGCATAAACGAGTGCTTGTTTAACAAAAATAAGGAAAAATCGATCCAAGTTGGCTTTGGCACGAACTATGTTCGTGGTAAATTTTTGTTAAGACAGCTTATGTCGGGTAAGGTTTCTAAACCTCTTCGGAAGCTTCAATTCAAGCTTCATTTCTTCTGAAGTGATAGGATGTCCAAAACTAATTCCGGAGCTAAATAGATACAGATTCTTGTTCTTAAAATATCCTTCCTCAATGCCATAAATTGAATCTCCAACTATTGGAAAAGACATATCACTTAGATGAATACGAATCTGGTGCGTGCGACCAGTGATGGGTTTGGCTTTCACCAAGGAAAAAATTTCGTCCTCAATTTCAAAATTATCAACTGGTTCAAATATGGTCGTTGCAGCTTTACCGTTTATACTTGCAGTCTGTGTCACCACGCTTTGTAGCTGGCCGTGAACTAGTGCATGATATGTTTTAAGAATGGATTTATTTTCGAAAGCGCTGTGTAATATTTGCTGTACTATCCTGGTTTTGGCAACGAGAATGATCCCGGCGGTAGGATTATCCAGTCTGTGAACAGGAACCGGATATCTTAAAGCATCTTCAGAATTGGATACAGATAAATTATGCGGAAGGGCATTTTCCAGTGTTCGAAAATAATTGCCGTTGGTAGGAATGCCCGATGGTTTGTGAACCACAGCAAGATATTCATCTTCATATAATACTTCAAGTAAAAATTTGAAGATCTTTCTTTGCTGAAATTTATCTTCCAGAAGTTCGATCTTCTGTCCCGGTTGGATCCAGTCTGCAGTGCTAGCTCTTTCTCCATCCAGTAGGACTAGTTTCTTTGCAATCGCTTTTTTAAGTGCCGACCGACTGTTGATTTGAGGGAATATAGAAATCGCATACTCCTGCAACCGGATCTTTTGTTCGATTGCAGGGACTGTATGCGTTGCTATAATGTTCAATACTAAAATTCTGCGTTTTGCGGAGTTCTTGGAAAAGGAATCACATCTCTAATGTTACCCATTCCCGTAGTGAACTGAACAAGTCTTTCAAAACCAAGTCCAAACCCACTATGTACACAAGTTCCGAACTTACGGGTGTCAAGATACCACCATAGTTCCTCCTCTGGAATGTTCAATTCTGCCATTTTCTCCTTAAGAACATCCAAACGTTCTTCACGCTGGCTTCCGCCCACGATCTCTCCAATTCCAGGGAATAGAATGTCCATCGCTCTTACTGTTTTTCCATCCTCGTTCAAACGCATGTAGAATGCTTTGATGTTGGCGGGGTAATCGAAAAGAATTACCGGAGTTTTAAAATGTTTCTCAACAAGGTAACGTTCATGCTCACTTTGAAGATCTGCACCCCATTCTTCAATGATATAATTAAATTTCTTCTTCTTATTTGGCTTCGAGTTCTTCAGGATCTCGATAGCTTCGGTATAACTAACTCTTTTGAAATTGTTTTCCAGCACAAAGTTGAGCTTCTCCATAAGACCCATGTCACTTCTTTCGGCTTTTGGCTTCAGCTGATCTTCTTTATCCTGTCTTTCGGCAAGAAATTCCAAGTCATCTTTAGAGTGTTCCATTACGTATCTAAGTACGTATTTAATAAAATCTTCAGCCAGATCCATATTTTGATCCAGATCACAGAAAGCAACTTCTGGCTCGATCATCCAGAATTCAGCTAAATGCCTGGAAGTATTGGAGTTTTCAGCTCTAAAAGTTGGACCGAACGTATAAACCTGCCCCAAACCGAGTGCAAAGGTTTCAGCTTCCAGTTGTCCGGAAACTGTAAGATTCGTCTCTTTTCCGAAGAAGTCTTCCTTATAATTAATGCTGCCATCCTCATTTTTTGGAGGATTTTTTATATCCAGTGAAGAAACACGAAACATTTCTCCGGCACCTTCAGCATCACTACCCGTAATAATTGGTGTGTGAACGTGGTAGAAGTTCTTTTCCTGAAAATATTTGTGTACAGCAAAAGACAATTTACTTCGCACACGCATGATCGCTCCAAAAGTGTTCGTTCGTACACGTAAATGCGCCTGTTCACGTAGCTTCTCCATACTATGCTTCTTCGGCGATAGAATGGTTAGTTTCACTTCTTCAGGATTCGCATCGCCCAGAATTTGAATTTCTGAAACTTCAATTTCAACACGTTGCTGACTGCCAAGACTCTCTTTCAAAGTTCCTTTAACAGATATAGCTGCGCCTACGTTTATGCGATTGATGGTTTCCTCATCAGTATTTTCAAAATCGATAACGCATTGCAGGTTTTTCAAAGTAGAACCATCATTAAGCGCAATAAAACGATTACTACGGAAAGAGCGTACCCATCCCTTGACATGGTGTTCCTGTAAAAACTGATCGCTTTCCAGTATTTCAGCGACTTTTGCTTGTATCATTTAGTTGAAATTTAGAAAAAACAAAGATAGTTTTTCGCCTGAAGCTTAGCAAGCAGGCTGTTTTATATATTAATTTAATTGTTTTGCTGATCTCGATTTGCCTCCTCTTCTTCGGTCTCAAAAATACGCATCGCCGGTTCCTTTAAAGTTTCCTTATTCGCAATACTTCTTTCCAGTGAAAGCAGAAGTGAAGGTAGCAATAGTAAGTTCGACAACATAGCAAACAGCAGAGTGGCCGAAACCAGTCCACCAAGGGCAACCGTCCCTCCAAAACTACTAATCATGAATACTGAAAATCCAAAGAAGAGAACGATGGACGTATAGAACATACTTACGCCGGTTTCTCTTAGTGCGGCATAAACGGAGCGCTTGATCTTCCAGTCATTGGCTTTTAATTCCTGCCTGTATTTTGCCAGAAAATGAATAGTGTCATCAACTGAAATTCCGAAAGCAATACTAAAAACCAGGATCGTTGAGGGTTTAATAGGAACTCCAAGAAAGCCCATTACTCCCGCAGTAACGATCAAAGGAAGTAAGTTTGGTACCAGAGAGATCAAAATCATCCTGAAACTTCTAAACATCCAGGCCATTAAACCTGCAATAAGCAGTATAGCGAGTCCTAATGAAATTATTAAATTTCTAACCAGGTAACTTGTTCCTTTCTGAAAAAGCAGCGCCTTTCCGGTAAGTGAAACCTCATATCTTTCAGATGGAAAGATCTTTTCTATTTCTGGTAAAAGGTCATTTTCGATCTCCTCCATTTTCTCGGTCCCCACATCCTTCATGAATGTAGTAATTCGAGCATATTGTCCAGTAGAATCCACGTAACTCTGCATAATTCCTTCCGAAGAAGAAAGACCTTTTGCATAGGGCATTATAAAGTTTTGCTCCTGTGATGTTGGTAGCTGGTAATATTTCGGGTTCCCATTATAATACGCCTGCTTGCTGTATTTTACGAGTCGGTTGATGGATAATGGCTTGCTTAATTCCGGAATCTCTTCGATCTTACTTTCAAGATCATTCATCCGTTTTAAAGTAGAAAGCTTTAATACGCCCTTCGGTCTCTTGGTATCGATCATGATTTCCAAAGGCATCACTCCATCAAATTCCCGTTCAAAGAATTTTACATCCTTATAGAATTGGGTTTCCTGAGGCATGTCCTCAAGAATACTTCCTGAAACCTTAATGGTGTAAATTCCAATGATACTAAGAATCAGAAGCCCCAGAGAAGATATATAAATAGCAATTCTATGGTTTCTTACCATATTTTCCATCCAGTCAACAAAGCCGCCAATCCATCGTGTATTTAAGTGTTTTAAGTGCCTGTCTCGCGGTGGTTTCAAGTAGGAGTATATAACCGGAATGATCAATAAACTTAAAACAAAGATTGCCAGGATGTTGATAGAGGCCACCACACCAAACTCTCTTAAAAGCTGACTATCGGTTAAAATGAAAGTTGCAAAACCAGATGCGGTAGTTACATTGGTCATCAATGTAGCATTACCAACTTTGGTGATCACGCGTTGCAACGACTTTGCCTGGTTTCCATGTTTTTTGATCTCCTGCTGATATTTGTTGATTAGGAAAATACAGTTTGGAATACCTATTACGATAATAAGTGGAGGAATAAGTGCCGTTAGGATCGTAATCTCATAATGCAGAAGCCCTATAAAACCAAAGGCCCACATAACTCCAATACAAACCGTAACCATGGAAATAATGGTGGCTCGTATGGATCGAAAGAAAAAGAAGAATATTATGGAAGTGACCAACAAGGCTGCCACAATAAAAAGTCCAATTTCATCGACTATGTTTTGTGCATTCAAGGTTCGTATATAAGGCATTCCCGAAACCCTGATATCGATGCCCTTCTGCTCTTCAAATTCAGCGATAAGAGGTTCCAGTTCTTCCAGTACAAAGATCTTTCTGGCTTTAGTGTTTACCAGTTCTTTATTGAGATACAAAGCAGATTGTATAGTATTGGAATGTGAACTATACACCAGGTTCTCATAGAAAGGCAGAGCCGTAAAAAGTTTGTTTTCGAAAGTCGCAAGTATTTCACTATCCAGATCTTCTTCCGGTAGCACTGGCACCATTTCAAATCTTTTGGGATCTTCAAACTTTTTAAGTTCCTGAAGGCTGGCCGGAGAAATGATCTGGTCAACTTCAGGATAAGTAAGTAGCGTATCTGTAAGTTCATTCCAGGCTTTAAACTTTTCAGGAGTAAACAAGGCAGAATCCTGTACTCCTAACAGGATAAGATTTCCCTCTTCACCAAACTTTTCCAGGAAGTCGTTATAACTCACGTTCACCTCGTGATCGTCTGGCATTAAATTAGCCTCAGTAAACGAAAATTGCATGTTTTTCCATTGCGTGGAAAGCAGGTAGGTTGCGATCAGTATAAGAACAATGATCACAATTCGGTTTCGTAAAATAAGGCGTGCGATGGAATTCCAGAATCCAAAGCTAAAGATCTTTTGCATGGCTTTCTATTAGCGGCGCAAAGGTAAAAAAACCCTATTTAAATACTTTGTTATTAATGTATTAATCGAGGTTTGAGCTATAACTGTACCTGTAAAGTGAATTTGAGAGAGAAGTTCTCTTTGAAAGTAGGTAGATGATATGCTCCATATCTATAGGCTGTGCTAAGACCAAAGCCGCCAAATAATTTATTTAACTCCAGTCCTGCTTCAGAAAATCCATTTTCGAGAGTATTGAAACTGATGCCTTCATGCTTAGCAATATCTGTGAAATCACCAATGGCATGCCTTGAAATGAAAACAAGTTCTGGTCGAAAATTTTTACTTATAATAAACGGTCTTAATTGGTGCCTCATATGCATCATTACCTGCCTGTCTGAATAAAATTCATTGAAATACATGGTTTCAAAACTGTTACGACCAGCAACCGAAATTCTTTGAGAAATCCTGGATCTGTTAGGATTATTAGGGTAGGAGTGGAAAGCATGTGTTAAAGGTATATCTCCTACAGCATAATTACCTTCCAGTATAAATTCGGTTCTTGATTGATCGAGCCTTAAGATCTCATGCTCTGCTTTGATTCCAATTCTGGTAAAGTTGAAATCGCCATTCAGGATTTCCATTGCCTGTTCTAACTGACCGGTAAATTGAGGGAATTTTTTCTCTAGTAATACATCACCTTGCGGAGTTCTTAGATATTTTGAAAATGGTTGCCATAGGAATCCCGCTTTAATAAAATGAAGATCATAATCGCTGTACAACTGATTGTTATCGTTATAATTGTAATTTTTGATCTGCCATATTTTCTCTCTTGAAAATCGCAACTGCGTATCAAGCCTTGGTGTGATCTTATGTTCAAGCCCGATGGCAAAAGTCCTGATATTGTAGTAATTATTGGTGTTTACGAATCTAGGTTCCAGGATAGAAAAAGTATTTCTCCCTTTAAGGTAATCTACGGAAGCAATTTCATCAATATCTCTTGAAAAACTGAAGTTTAAAAACGTATGGTTTGTCTTGTTGAGATAGATCTGGCTGCCCAAACCATATTTAAAGACTTCATCTTTAAAACCGTAAGTGAGATATGAGTTCAGATTAAAATTCTGTGAAAATTGATCGTTTGTCTTTCCTCCAAATCCAAGCCTTATGCCTTCATAATTACTAAACTTGAAGATCTTTCCAAGGTCTATATCCCAAAAACCTAAAGGGTAAGAGCCAGAAGCGATGGCTTGTTTCACCTGGATCTTACGTTCTATATTCTGAAACTTTATAAGACTGTCTACTTTCTGTTCAGTAGCTTCATCGCGATCATCGAATTCTACTTTTCTGTTCTCTTTCCAGAAACTTTGTGTTCTGTCTATAGCGTCTGGATCGATCCTGATCTCAGCTTGACTAACTTTAACTTTTGTCTGTGGCTGCAAGTCAAAATCGTAGTGTATTACGGTTGAATTTAGGAAAAGATCCCCGCTTATTTCATCTGCACCCAGGAGTCTGCCAAGTATGCCAGGGTTTTGCTGAACAGTTCCAATTCCAACCGTACCGCCAAAAACTGCTATTTCTTTTCCTCCCGAACCTGCTCTTATTGTAGTCGTTTGTAGCTTCGGAAACCAGACGGCATGATCAGGGAAATATTGATATTCATAGTCAACTTCCAGTTTTACCGATCCCATAAGTTGCGCTTTTGCCTTCTGAATAGCGAGGGTTTCTGTATCTAAATATAGAATTCCTTCCAGGCCAGCTACAATCTCTTCACGCTTTGGACTAAAGTAGATCACATAAGCAGGTCTTGAGGTTCGAGTCGTATCCAGAATCTTGTAATCATAGTTCTTAAAAGCTGCTTTCCCTAGTGGTCCTGCATAATCTGTTTTGTAGAGACTGTAATCGTTTTTATATAGAGAAAACGGATTGACGGCCATAGTGAGGACATTATAAACCGGTTTCTTAAATCCAGCAGTTCTTACACCGAGTACCTCTTCTGAAGTGTCACCATTTCCATCATAACTGTGACTGGCAACTTTTTCTGAAAGATATCCACGCCCTTCGTTTACGATAGTTTTCATTGCTGCTGAAGTACTATCGGCATAAAGCTGGATTCCACCACCTTCATTGTCTACAATAAACTTGGAGTAACTTTTATATTTGAAACCAGGTAAGACCTCCTCAGGATCATTCAGTTCTTTTCGCGAAATCGCTTCAGAAATAAGACTGTCGGCAGGATTAGGTGCATTGGAAAGTTCTACAGTTTGCAGTCTCTCCCGAACGGCGCTTAATTTGATCTGTAGATACTTTGTGTCTTGATTAATACGTGTACTTATTGTTTCATAACCAACATAACTTATCCTTACTTCAACGACTTCTTTTCCAACTTGCAATTCAAAACTACCGTCAATATTGGTTAATACTGAGCCATTTTTAAGATTGATCCTGGCGTAGGCTAGTGGTTCATTAGTTTCTGAATCGATGACCCGGCCATTCACCTTAGACTGGGCGAAGCTTAAAGTAGTGATCAGTAAAAACAGGCATACTAGCTTCGACATTATCTTAAAATGAATTTGTTCAGAAATAAAAATGCCGGTTCAAATCTGTTTTTCTCCAGACCCGAACCGGCATAAAATTTTGAATATCTGATCATTAAACCGTCATAATCTCTTTTTCCTTCACCACCAGGATACTTTCGATCTTGGCGATATATTCATTTGTAAGTTCCTGAACTTCATCTTCGGAAGCTTTTAAAGCATCTTCAGAGATATCAGTTTTTTTAAGTTCCTGCATTGCATGCTTACGATCATTTCTAACTCCAATTTTGGAATCTTCGGCTTCAGCTTTTGCCTGCTTGGACAACTGAATACGACGCTCCTCGGTAAGTGGCGGTACGTTAATAATTACGCTCTCACCATTGTTCATTGGATTAAACCCAAGATTTGCAACCATGATCCCTTTTTCAATTTCCTGGATCATACTCTTTTCGAAAGGCTGAATTGATAGTGTGCGCGCATCTGGTGTGTTTACATTTGCTACCTGTTGCAAAGGCGTTTTTGCTCCATAATAATCAACCATTACACTTCCAAGCATGCTTGGAGTAGCTTTACCGGCGCGTATATTTGAAAGTTGTTTTTTAAGATGCACGATGGCGTTCTCCATTGCTTCTTTTGCTTCTTCTAAAATAAATTCAACCTCGTCCATTTCTAATATCGTTTTCTATTTAATTATAAATTTACTTTTGTTCCTACAGGCTCTCCAGTGGTAACTTTTAACAAGTTCCCCGGTTTGTTCATATCAAATACAATAATAGGTAATTCGTTTTCCTGGCTCAAGGTAAATGCCGTTGTATCCATTACTTTCAATCCTTTCTTCAAGACATCCTCGAAAGAAATAAAATCAAATTTTGTAGCGCTTTTGTCCTTTTCCGGGTCTGAAGTGTAAATTCCATCTACTCTGGTACCCTTCAGAATTACATCTGCTTTTATTTCAATAGCTCTTAATACTGCTGCAGAATCTGTAGTGAAGTATGGGTTACCAGTTCCACCACCAAAAATTACTACACGACCTTTTTCCAGATGCCTGATAGCTTTTCTTCTTATAAAGGGTTCTGCAACTTCATTGATCTTGATAGCCGACTGTAATCTGGTTTGAATATCTGCATCTTCAAGTGCACTCTGCAAAGCCAGACCATTAATTACGGTGGCCAGCATTCCCATATGATCACCCTGTACTCGATCCATTCCTTTACTGGCACCGGCAACACCTCTAAAAATGTTTCCACCACCAATTACAATAGCAAGCTCAACACCTTCTTCTACTACTGTTTTGATTTCCGCAGCATATTCTGCCAGGCGTTCGGGATCGATGCCATATTGGCGCTTTCCCATTAAAGCTTCTCCAGATAGTTTTAAAAGTATTCTCTTGTATTGCATAGCTGTTTTTTATGAACCGTTGCAAATATAGCTAATATCTGAATTTGTGAAATATAAAGAGCCCTTTTTGAAAATGATTGGGAAGCATTTAGAATAAATTAACTCATTGTACTTTTAATAATCGACTGACAGCCAATTCTGCTGGCGGGGTTTTTGATATATTTGGATCATTACTAAAACTTAAAATATTAGGACCTATGATGGGATATTATATAATTGCCGGGCTCATATTCTTAGTGAGCATGTTTGTGAGCAACAAACTAAAGAGCAAATTTAAGGAGTACTCCAAAGTGCACCTTCAAAATGGAATGAGCGGTAAGGAGATCGCTGAAAAAATGTTGCGGGACCACGGGATCAATGATGTAAAAGTGATTTCTACTCCGGGAATGCTTTCAGATCATTACAATCCATCCAAGAAAACCGTGAATCTGAGTGAAGGAGTTTACTCTCAACGAAATGCTGCGGCAGCGGCAGTTGCTGCTCACGAATGCGGTCACGCAGTTCAACATGCGAAAGCTTACAGCTGGTTGCAAATGAGAAGTAAATTGGTGCCGGTGGTTAGTATCGCTTCCAAGTTTTCTCAATGGGCAATTTTTGGTGGACTTATATTAATGAGTATGGTGAGCGTAGGAGTAGGGCAAACAGTACTACTTGTAGGGATCATTATGTTTGCAATGGGAACCTTGTTCAGTTTTATCACCTTGCCAGTAGAGTATGATGCCAGTAAAAGAGCTTTGGTATGGCTGGAAACTGAAAATATGCTGACTTCTGCGGAACATGATGCAGCAGAAGATTCGCTGAAATGGGCGGCTAGAACTTATGTTGTAGCTGCAGTAGGATCACTGGCTACATTATTATATTTCGTTGGAATATTTATGGGTAGAGATTAATTTAAACTTCAGAATAATAGAAAAGGCTGTTAGAACACTAACAGCCTTTTTTCATTATATCTTTATTTGCCGGTCTATTTGTTGATTGAGACTTATGAAGGTTTCTGTTCTGGACACGCCATCTATCGCCTGTATGTTCTTATTCAGTACTACCATTAGATGTTCGTTATCACGACATAAGATCTTAAGAAAAATTGACCAGTTTCCCGTTGTGTAGTGACATTCGATAACCTCAGGAATTTCACTAAGTTGTTTCACGGCCTGTGGGTTACTTACGGCTTTATCCAGGTAAACCCCTACAAAAGCCATGGTTTTGTAACCTAGCAACCTGGCATCCAGCATCATTTTAGAGCCTTCGATCAAACCAGATTTTTCTAATTTTCTCAAACGCTGGTGTACAGCTGCGCCGGTAATACCAATATTCTTGGCGATCTCCAGGATCGGTTTTTTGGCATCTTTCATTAGATAGTTAAGAATGGTCTTGTCGATCCCATCTAGCTCAACACTATCGTTTACAATCTTCATAAGGATAATTTTTGGTCGTTAAGCTAAAATAGCAAAAATGCTTTTCAATTTTAATTACCTACTTCACCAAATGGGTTGTATCCTAGATATTCTGTTTCTTTTTCTTTAAAAATGATATCATGAGCTTCAAGTTCTTTCAGAATAGGCTCATAGACCTCCTTGCGAATTGGTAATTGAACACCTGGAGTTTTTATTTCTCCGTTGAGGATCATCAATGCTGAAATGGCTACTGGTAATCCCACGGTCTTAGACATGGCTGTTTTGGACTGATCCTCTCCAATATGAACCATTGTAGAATCAATTTGCTTCTTTTCGCCATCTAGCTCGTAACCAAATTTATGGTACATTACGATCATATCCTTGTCATCTTCAGCCAGTGTCCATTTGTCCATCAAAATCTTTTGAAGCGCTTGCGCCGGAGTAGCATTTTTGATGCCGATCTTTTTTTCTGAATTAAAAAGATCAAGTTCTATAAGCTTGTCCCACATAATATCATCCTGATCGATTTTAAGACTATGTCTGGTTTTAAGTTCTACGGAATCACTTGGGGAATACGGAAGAAAGGAATTGATGAAATCGCGGTAGCTCATTTCTTCTGAATTAGTCATTTCGAAACTATCATCGGTCATTCCAAGTTGCACGAACATATTCCATGCTCTACTGAAGCCTACTTTTCTTATAGTCCCTCTATATAAGGTAAGTGCATTTTCGAGTCCGTAGACGCTGTGATATTTAAGAGAATTCCTGTTGGCGTAACCTTCAAATTTTCCGTAGCCTTCTACTTCCAGAAATTCAGTCCTTCTAAATAATCTATGGTATGGAATATACTTGTACTTCCCCTCCTGGATAAATTCAGCAACACCACCCTGCCCGGCAACAACTACGTTTCTGGGATTCCAGGTAAATTTATAGTTCCATAGATTGTTATCACTTTCCGGAGCAACAAGTCCGCCGGTAAATGATTCAAAAAGTAATATCTTTCCACCTTTGTCTCTTATTCTGTCGATTACCTGCATGGCGCTCATATGGTCAATTCCCGGATCCACGCCGATCTCATTCATGAAAACAAGGTTCTTTTTCTTAACCTCTTCATCCAGAGCACGCATCTCATCACTTATATAGGAAGCCGTCACCATATGTTTGTTATATTTTACGCAATCACGGGCTACCTCAATATGGAATCTTGCGGGCAACATGGAAATCACCAGATCTGCCTGCTGAATTGCCGGTTCCCTGCTTTCCTTGTTGAAAACATCCAGTTCGATGGCTTCGCAATGTTTGCGATCCCGGCAGGCATTTTTGGCATTTTCGAGTTCCTTGTCGCCGATTTTTAATTTTAGATTTTGCTCTACCGCCCGTTCGAGCAGGTAGTCTATAAGTGCAGCGGTGGATTTTCCTGCACCTACGATTAATATTTCTCGCATAAATTAAGTTAGTTTTGTGTAGTGCAAACGAATGTATTAAAAAGCTGACTCATATAAAACTATGCAGACAAACAGGAAATTTTTAGTAACCGGAGCCATTTTTGGATTGATCGCCGTGATTCTTGGAGCTTTTGCAGCACATGGTTTGAAAGAAACACTTTCTGAAGCTTCTTTAAATAGTTTTGAAACTGGGGTTAGATTCCAGATGTATCATGCCTTTCTAATGTTGATCCTCGGGATCATTATTACTGAAAAAGATAGCAAACTGTTGTTTTATCTTTTCCTATTCGGCACCCTATTATTTTCCGGATCTATCTATTTACTATCTACATCGGCAGTTACAGGAGTAGACTTTTCAGCAATAGCATTAGTTACCCCAATTGGAGGAGGACTTTTAATTGTTGGCTGGTTCTTATTAGTCCTGAAATTCATAAAGTTAAAAAACAAATAAATTAATTAACGATATCGTTATATCTGCATAAGATTTTTACTTTTGTACGCCTAAACAAACAACAGAATTGATTTTTTTATGGTCGATAACACCCAAGTTACGAAAACGATTTCGTTAGAGGATTACGGGATCAAAAATGCCAGAGTACATTATCAACTATCTCCAGAGGAACTTCAGAAGAAAACTATCGCACTAGGACAGGGAGTAGAGAGCTCATTTGGAGCGCTTGCTGTTAACACTGGTGAGTTTACAGGAAGATCTCCAAAGGACAGATTCATTGTAAAAGATGAGATCACAGAAGATAAAGTATGGTGGGGAGATATTAACATCCCGTTTGATCCGGAAAAATTTGATTCTCTTTATAATAAGGTAACAAATTACCTTGGAGATAAAGAGATCTTTGCTCGCGATGCCTACGCTTGTGCAGACGATAACTATCGTTTAAACATTAGGGTGATTAATGAGTATCCATGGTCAAACCAGTTTGCTTTCAATATGTTCCTGAGAGTAAATGATTCAGAACTTGAAAGCTTTAAGGAAGACTGGCTAGTGGTAAATGCGCCTGGATTTAAAGCAGATCCTTCTGTAGATGGAACCAGACAGGAAAATTTTGCCATTCTTAATTTTAAGAAAAAGATCGCGCTAATTGGAGGAACCGGTTATACAGGGGAGATCAAAAAAGGTATCTTCTCAGCGCTTAACTTTGTATTACCTGTTTACAACAATACACTACCAATGCACTGTTCTGCAAATGTAGGAGAAGATGGTGATACCGCTATATTCTTCGGACTTTCTGGAACAGGGAAGACAACACTTTCAGCCGATCCGGAAAGAAAACTCATTGGGGATGATGAGCATGGGTGGACAAAGGAGAACACTATTTTTAATTTTGAAGGTGGATGTTATGCAAAAGTGATCAACCTTTCCGAAGAAAATGAACCAGATATTTACCATGCGATCAAACCTGGTGCTATTCTGGAAAATGTAATTCTTAATGACAACGGCGATGTAGATTTTAGCGATACTTCGATCACCCAGAATACGCGGGTAAGCTATCCTATATATCATATTGATAATATACAGGAACCTTCTATTGGAGAGAATCCTAAGAATATATTTTTCCTAACTGCAGATGCTTTTGGGGTATTGCCTCCAATTAGCAAGCTTACACCAGGACAGGCAGCATATCATTTTATAAGCGGATACACTGCAAAGGTTGCTGGTACTGAAGCGGGTGTAAACGAGCCTGTACCAAGTTTTTCTGCTTGCTTTGGCGCACCATTCATGCCTTTACATCCTACGAAATATGCAGAAATGCTAAGTCGTAAGATGAAGGATGCAGGAGTTAACGTATGGCTGGTAAATACGGGCTGGACCGGTGGGCCTTATGGCGTGGGAAATCGAATGAAATTGAAGTATACTCGTGAAATGATAAGTTCTGCACTTGAAGGCAAACTTGACGGAGTAGAATTTGAAAATCACCAGATCTTTGGATTGAGTATGCCTAAAACCTGTGAAGGGGTGCCGGCAGAAGTCTTAAATCCAAAAAATACATGGGCAGACAAAGAGGCTTATGATAAAAAAGCAAAAGAGCTTTCAACTTTCTTTAAGCAGAATTTCTCCAAGTTCGAGGAATATGCAAATGAAGAAATTATGAAGGGAGCTCCTGTAGATTAGTTTTAAATTGTTAGTTGAAATCAAAAAATCCGGTCGCAAGACCGGATTTTTTATTTATTGTATTGAAGTAAAAGCAAATTTACTTCTTATTCACTTCGCTGATGTATTTGCTAATTGCCATGGTCATACTCGGAGTTTCCGGAGTAGGAGCTTTGATATCTGCTGTTAAACCGTGTTCCTTGGCTGCCTTAATAGTCGTATTTCCAAATACAGCAATACGTGTATTATTCTGCTTAAAGTCTGGGAAGTTTTCAAAAAGAGATTTAATTCCACTAGGACTGAAGAATACAAGAATATCATAAGTTACATCTTTCAAGTCTGAAAGGTCACTCACCACAGTTCGGTAAAAAACTGCCTTTTTCCATTCTACCCCAAGTTTGTTTAATGTCTTAGGAACATCTGGCTTCAGCATATCTGAAGAAGGAAGTAAGAACTTTTCGTTCTTATATTTTTTAATTAACGGAGCAAGCTCTGCGAACGTTCTTTTACCTACGTAGATCTTACGTTTACGATAGACTACATATTTCTGCAAGTAATAAGCAACGGCTTCACTGAGACAGAAGTATTTTAAGGAGTCCGGCACCTTGAATCTCATTTCCTCGGCAATCCTGAAGAAGTGATCTACAGCATTACGGCTGGTTAAAATGATCGCGGTGTAGTTGGCAAGATCAATTTTTTGTTGTCTAACTTCCTTACTGGGAACGCCTTCAACATGAATAAAGGGGATGAAATCAATTTTAACTTTCTGTTTTTCTTCCAGCTCAAAATAAGGAGAATTTTCTACCTTAGGTTCGGGCTGGGAAACCAAAATTGTTTTCACTTTCATATGCAATTCTTTAAAGTTCCTTTTAGATCGTAATTAACTTGTACAAAATAATATAAGGGGCGATTTCGAGAGCGCAAATGTACAAAATAAAATAGAACCAATTAACGCTAAGCGCACTTTGATTTCTTCTATAGATTATAAACATAGAAAATGCATTTGCAAGTACCGCCGTAAGCGCGATGATCCTAAGGCTGAGGCCAGTAACTTCCATGCTGTAAACCAGGAAAAGGCAGGCGAAAAGAAGAAAGATTGATATGAAATTGCGATAGCTTAATTTTTGAAAAATATAATAATCTATTCGCTCGTCGATGTCGAAAATATTACCAATGATCTTTTCAACTCCCGCTTTCAATAAAATAAGACAGGTATAACCTGTTAGAATACGAATGAACAACACGATTGAATGAAGATCTGTTTCAAAAAAGTACCTGTAACCCAGAAAGATAAATAAAGAAACTGCGATAGCCTGTACAGAGAATAATATAATGTTAAAACCATGAAAAGCCTTATTCTCCTTTCCTTTAAAGGCTATAAATTTACCAGAGTTGAGAAGCGATATAAATTCTTCAAAACGTTGTGGAAAGGCAACACGGGCTAATACCAGCAAACCAAAGCATAGAAGGAAAGTGATCGTGATCCAATCCTGATATTCACTTAATCTTGCCGTCGCCTGCATTTAATTTTTTTTACAAATGTAAAATTTTGACCCTATTTGCAGATGCTTTCCATGAAGATTTGAAGTTTTAATTTGCATACATTTGCGCAAAAGTTTTAGGAATGGGAAATGGGATAATTATTATACCCACCTTTAATGAAATAGAGAACATCGAGCGCATTGTGAGGAACGTTTTTTCACAAAGACGCAAGTTTCACGTTCTCGTTGTGGATGATAATTCTCCAGACGGTACAGCAACCAGGGTTCGCACTTTGATGGCTGAATTTCCTGAAACATTGTTCCTTGAAGAAAGATTAGGTAAGCAGGGACTAGGAACTGCTTACATTCACGGATTTAAGTGGGCTTTGAAGAGAGATTACGATTTCATCTTTGAAATGGATGCAGATTTCTCGCACAATCCCAACGATCTTATAAGACTTTACAATGCCTGTAAGAGAGATGGAGCCGATGTCGCCATTGGTTCGCGCTATATTACCGGTGTTAATGTCATCAACTGGCCCATGAATCGTGTACTTATGTCCTGGTTAGCATCGAGGTATGTACGCTTTATCACTGGTATGGATATACAGGATACAACGGCCGGCTATGTTTGTTATAAAAGTGAAGTTCTAAGAGCAATAAACCTGGAGCGCATACAGTTTGTAGGTTATGCTTTCCAGATAGAAATGAAATTCAAATCCCATTTAAAAGGATTTAAGATTATAGAGGTTCCGGTGATCTTTACAGATAGAACCCGAGGAACATCAAAAATGAGCGGCTCCATTATTTCTGAAGCCGTTTTTGGGGTAATAAAAATGAAGCTGAAAAGTCTGTTTAACAGGAAAAAATTCTGATGAAAAAGGTTTTAATCAAGAACGCTAAGATTGTAAACGAGAATAAGATCACTGAAGGGGATGTGTTCATCGAGAATGGAATCATCGTTGAAATTGCAGAAAGTATAAGTGCAAAATCACCAGATGTAATTATCTATGATGCTGAAGGCACCTATTTGATACCTGGACTAATTGATGACCAGGTACATTTCAGAGAGCCAGGTCTTACTCATAAAGAAAATATAGAAACGGGTTCTAAGGCTGCCGTAGCCGGTGGTATCACTACCTTTATAGAAATGCCAAATACCTTACCGCAGGCCACCACAGAAGAGTTGCTGGAAGATAAATTCAAAATTGCTGAGGAAACTTCTTATGCGAATTTTTCCTTTATGTTTGGCGGTACGAATGATAATCTTGCGGAGATCGAAAAAATCGATCCTAAGAAAGTTGCTGCTTTAAAACTTTTCCTAGGCTCTTCTACAGGAAACATGCTAGTGGATAATGAAAAGGTATTGGAACAGATCTTCAAAAAATCTCCTGTACTTATTGCAGTACATTGTGAAGATGAGCAAACCATTCAGAAAAACCTGGAAGAAGCCAAGGCAAAATTTGGTGATGATATTCCTATTGAAATGCATCCGAAAATTAGAAGTGAAGAAGCTTGTTACAAGTCATCTTCCAAAGCTGTGGCTCTTGCGAAAAAAACCGGCGCTAGATTACACGTTTTTCATGTGTCTACGGCCAAGGAATTATCTCTATTTAATAGCAAGAAGCACTTAAAGGATAAAAAGATAACGGCTGAGGTTTGTATACATCATTTATGGTTTAACGACCAGGATTATGCAACTAAAGGAACATTGATCAAATGGAACCCTTCAGTAAAAACCAAAAAGGATCAGGAAGCTTTGTTGCAGGGGCTGCTGGATAATCATCTGGATGTACTTGCAACAGATCATGCTCCTCATACTAAAGAAGAAAAGAAGAACGTTTATACCAAAGCTCCAAGTGGCGGACCATTAGTTCAACATGCTTTACCTGCTTTACTCCAAATGCACCATCAGGGGAAAATATCTCTTGAGAAGATAGTGGAAAAAGCCTGTCATAATCCGGCAATTCTTTTTCAGATTGAAAAAAGAGGTTTTATTCGTGAAGGATACAAAGCAGATCTTGTTCTTGTAGATCTTAACTCACCATGGGCTGTACAACCAGATAATATCTATTCGAAATGCCAGTGGTCTCCGTTTGAAGGAACAACCTTTAAATCACGTATCACTCATACTTTTGTGAATGGTAACCTGGTTTATAAGAACTTCAAACATCAACCATTTACGAAAGTCGCTGAAAGACTAACATTTGATCGCTAGAAAGCCCTACATATTATTACTTGCACTGTCCATCTTTCTGATTGCCTGTCAGGATCTGGATAAGACTGAGAAGCCAGACAACCTCATTCCGGAAGGGAAGATGGTAGATGTGCTTACCGAGTTATCATTGGTTCACGCAGCAAAGAATTATAATAAATTCAAGCTTGAACAAACTGGGATACAACCAGACAAGTTCGTGTTTGAAAAATATGATATTGATAGTCTTCAATTCGAACAAAGCAGTAATTATTACTCAGATCAATACGTGATCTATGAGCGGATCTACGATTCTGTGAGAGGTCGAATTAAAATATTGAAATCAAAATACGATGCTTTGCGGGAAGTGGAGATCAAAAGGGAAGATAGCCTTAAGCGCTTACAGAAAGATTCTTTGCAGATGATGGATTCTATCATGGCCATTCCAAGATTAAGGGATTCTGTACAACGTAGCAGGCTAAAATTAAAAGTTGACAGTAAAAGAAAAGAAGATAAGCGGGATAGTTTGATTGCTCCCGTGAACATGGAGGAGGACCGGAACTAGTTCTTGTAATTACCGGCAGTTCGTTTAACAACACTTTCCATAGGCTCGAATTGATAATTCATTTCCTGCGTGATCTTGGAGTTATCGTAAAAGCTTTCTTCATGCAGACTATTAATAGTTTCATAAGTGATAGATCTTTTTCTTCCGAAAATACTTCCAATCTTTTGAAAAAAACATCCTGATGCGATCATCCATTTCTGAAGTTTTCTCTTAGGTTTCTTCCTTTTCAATGCTTCTGCAGTCCATTCAAAAACTTGCTTAAATGAAATATTTTCTGAAACCAGAACATATTGTTCATTCCCCTTTTCAGAATTCATTAGAATAATCATGGATTTCACAACATCCTGCACTCCTACAAATCCGGTAACTTTTGGAAAGTAATAGGATAAACCGGAATCTATCTTTTTAAAGATTTTGCCAGATCCCGAATTCCAGAAACCAGGACCAATGATCACACCTGGATTCACAATAATGGCATTTATACCTTCTTGTGTTCCACGCCATACTTCGATTTCTGCTCCATATTTGGAAATAGCATAATCGTTGTGCTTTCCTTCCGGATTCCATTTACCGGTTTCATCTATTTTGTCTGCATTCGTAATGTTGCCTAAAGCTGCGATACTACTAACAAAACATAATTTGTGCACTTTACAGGAAATGCAAAGGTTAACGATATTTGCCGTGCCTTCAATATTAACCTTTCGTAATTCCTGCTCATCTGCAGGATCAAAAGATACCAGGGCTGCCGAGTGATATACTTGCTGAACGTCTAAAAATGCTTCGGTAAGTTGTGGAATATTGTTAAGATCTGCTACTTTCCATTCAATTTGATGAAATAGTTTATGTGCTTCTTCAGCTTCAGAATAAAAAGAAAATACTTCGAGAACCTTATTCAGATCACTGTTGTCACGATGAATAGCACGAATTTCTTCACCATTACGCGCCAGTTCATATAGTAAATGAGCGCCTACCAATCCCGTACCACCAGTAACAAGTATCATAGGGTAAATATAGTAATTGCACTTAGGAAAAATAAGAGTAAATGGTATCTTTACGGCTATTTTTACCTGAATTAGCATATTATGGAGAAGAATTTCGTAAAAGAACTTACCTGGAGAGGGATGTTGCACGACACCATGCCTGGAACCGAAGAACATTTAATGGAAGAAATGCGTGCGGCTTACGTAGGGATAGATCCAACGGCAGATTCGCTGCATATTGGTCACCTTGTGGGAGTCATGATGTTACGCCATTTTCAACTTGCGGGGCATAAACCTTATGCGTTGGTTGGCGGTGCTACCGGAATGATTGGGGATCCATCGGGGAAGTCGGCTGAACGTAATTTGCTGGATGAACAAACCTTACGTCACAACCAGAATTCGCTTAAAGAACAACTTTCAAGATTTCTTGATTTTGATTCTGAACATGATAATGCTGCAGTTCTTGTCAACAATTACGACTGGATGAAGGATTTCTCATTCCTTGAATTTATAAGGGATGTAGGGAAGCATATCACCGTGAACTATATGATGTCCAAGGATTCAGTGAAGAAAAGACTTTCTTCTGAATCTTCTGTAGGAATGTCTTTTACTGAATTTACTTATCAGCTGGTACAGGGTTATGATTTCCTGCATTTATACAGAGAACATAACTGTACGCTGCAAATGGGTGGAAGTGATCAATGGGGGAATATCACTACAGGAACGGAACTTATTCGCCGAATTGGAGATGGGAAAGGTTATGCTTTGACCTGTCCTTTGATCACAAAGGCTGATGGAACTAAATTCGGGAAGACAGAAGGTGGAAATATCTGGTTGGATAATGAGAGAACATCTCCTTACAAATTCTACCAGTACTGGCTAAACACCAGTGATGAAGATGCTGAAAAATATATCAAGATCTTCACATTCTTGTCCAAGGAGGAGATCGATTCTTTAATTGCTGAACATAAGGAAGCGCCACACAAACGTGAACTGCAGAAGGAACTTGGAAAACAGGTGACAACTATGGTACATTCAGAAGAAGATTATAATAATGCACTTGCTGCTTCTGAGGTTCTCTTCGGAAAAAGTACGGCAGCCGACTTCAGGAAGCTTGATGAAGCAACCTTTCTGGATATCTTCGAAGGCGTGCCGCAAGCTGATGTCGCAATAACTGAAATTGAGAACGGACTCGACATGATCGCTGCGCTGGCTGCTCAAACCAATTTTCTGAAGTCGAATGGAGAAGCCAGGCGGGCACTAAAAGAAAATTCGGTAGCAGTTAATAAAGAGAAAGTAAAAGAAGATTATACGATCACGAAAGATGATCTTATCAATAACAAATATGTTATTTTAAATAAAGGAAAGAAGAATACTTATATCATTAGAGCGATTTAAAACCTTCGAATGCCCGACTTCGTACATAGAAGTATATGGGTAATTTCAAGGAAGAAGATATAATAAGGGTGATCATTTTCATAATTTCAATGGGAATGATCGTTTTTTTGGCATTCTACAGCTAATAAATTTTAGAAAGTTAAAATACAAAAGCCTTCAGGAGAGATCCTGAAGGCTTTGTAACTAACTAACCAATCTAATATGAAAATTCACTTAGCGCAAAATGAAGATATGAACCTTCTCCATCTTACAACTATTGAGTCGCGCTCAACTTCAGTAAATTACAGCTGGAAAAGTTAAAATTTCGATTATAGAACTAGAAGGTTGCAACCTCTAATATCGCTATTGTCAAAACGCCCCATGATCTCTATCTGTTCGCCTGAAATCTTTCCAAGATCCTGGGTGGCAATAAATGAACAGGAGTTCAAATTAGCCAGATCTATTACATTAATACCACCGGTTTTACCATCCTGTACGTACGTAAGTGCATCTTCCGGATCCCGTATAAGTATATTCATCCAGTTGGGAGTTTCAAAAACGCCATTCCCAATAGAGTACGCCTGGGATAAAAGTTCAGTCATTCCATATTCACTATGGATATGATCAACCCCAAAACCAGAGCTTAGAATTTGGTGCAGTTCTTCGCGTATCATTTCCTTACGTCTGCCTTTCATTCCTCCGGTTTCCATTACGATGGTATGCTGTAGATCAAAAGTTTCATTTTCTACAAGGTCTAGTAGTGCAAAAGAAACACCAATCAGAAATACTTTCTTTCCAGCCTGGTCCAGCTTTTTTAATTTTTCAGAAAGATCTTCCAGGTTATTGAGATAAAATCCGCTATCAGGCTTATTTGATCGTTTGATGAGCGCGTCTGCCATATAGATAAGAGAACTTCCCGTGCGTTCCAGATAACTTGGTAGAAGAGCCAGAAAAGTGTAATCCTCTGGACAACCATAGAAAGCTTCAAATGCTTTCAAAAAACTCTCTTCATAGATGCGAAGATCGGCAACATGATGCTTGCTGGTTGCAGATCCGGTAGTTCCGCTACTGGTAAAAGTGATTTCTGCTTTCTGTTCTTCAGTAATGATGTTTTCTTTCTTAAAAAATTCTATTGGTAGAAACGGAATCTCCCTGATAGATAAAACGTTTTCAGGTGATTTCTTCAAAAGTTTACAGAATTTCTGATAAACAGGATTATGCTGATACTGATATTGGTAAACTTCAAGGCTTAGCTTTTCAAATTCTTCCGAAGAGGAAATATTGAAGATTTTATTTTTCAGCATAAAGAAACATTGGAGCTTCAAAATTAAGCAATAAAAAAGCCTCTTTAAAAAGAAGCTTACAAATTAAGGCTTGGTGTATTTTATTTTACCACCAGTTTGCGAGTAGCTTTTGATCTTCCTTCTTCGATCTTAATAATATAAATTCCGGGAGTAAGTGTTGAAACGTCCAGCTCTCTACCTCTTAATCTAGTTTTAAGAACTGGCTTCCCTAAGACATTATAGATCTCGATCTTCTTTTCCTGGTTTTTAGTGGAAGAAATAAAAACTCTTCCTCCAGTAATCGGGTTAGGATAAATGGATAAACCATCGATAGAAATTTCTGTTCGAGCTGAAGCAGATAAAGAGTCCTGAGCGTTCGCAGGGCTTGCAAACATCAGGAAACTAAACAATAAAAAGCTAAATAGGTACTTTTGCTTCATTCTCTTTGGTACAGATTAGACAAACTTACAAATAAAATTTCAAAATCCTGCCACAAAATGCTGGGTTGCCGGAATTTATAGATAATAAAAAAGGGTTACCAGATGGCAACCCTTAATTTTGGCTAATTATTGACTTTCAATATTTTAAACTAAATCTTGATTTTAGTTTACCCAATCAAAATTTGCAGCGTCTACAGTTGCATCTGCATCGTAAGCTGCTTCAACATCTGCATCTTCTCCGTCGATCTGAATTCCAGAAAGATCTGTTCTGGTATCATCTGCAATATCAATATTGGTTTCAAAACCAGATAAAGAAAGACCGTTGATCGTGGCTCCAGATAGTTTCTTGAACTGCAATGCTGTTCCTCCAGCAGTTGAAACTGCAGTGATCTGGTTCAGCGTTGGCATATTGTTCTCTCCATCTGCCTCCACAACCGTAGAGAAGTTATCGATACTTAAGTTGATGTATGCGTTTGTAACAGAACCATTCCAACCTTCAGTCCAGTCGATCTGGTCATCTTCATTGTTCTCAAAGTATGCATTTGTTACAGAAACTGAACCTCCAAAAAATTCAACTCCATCATCTGCTCCATTGATGATCGCAATATTATCGATCGTAGTCCCAGATCCAACAGCGTAAAGAGATAGTCCATTGTACTGAGATTCAGAATTGATCTGTGCTCCGGCATCTCTTAAAATCAAATAAGCGATAGAACCTGAATTGTCTTCAGCATCAGAACCTCCGTAAACGATTCCACCAACTTCAGCAGTAGCATTTAAACCTTCAGTAGTTGCTGCATTTCCAGCGATCACAAGACCACCCCAGCTTCCAGGTTGACCTGAAGTAGAAGACATCATAACAGGATTCGATTCAGTTCCCTGGATATCGATCATTGCTCCTTTTTGTACTACGATATAAATACTTGTAGCATCAGTATCGGCATCACTTCTGGCAGTGATCTTTGTTCCAGCAGGAATAGTAAG
>NZ_CAJWRQ010000037.1 GCF_913046405.1 uncultured Christiangramia sp. | reverse complement strand
GTACTTTCAGGAGTCCGTTAAAGATCATTCCTAACTGACTTTCCCTGACAGATCCACCAGATAAATAGCGTTGTACCTGGCTTTGATCTGTTCCGAAGTAGGAGAGCATAAGGAAGGTACCACCAATGATTCCACTCCATATCGTGTACCTGTTGTTAAAATCGAAACTAAAATCGAGAACATCCATTTTACCACTGGTGCCAGCAATTTCCAGCGCTTTCGTAAAGGTGACTTCCTCTGGCAGGTAACTAAGAATTATGAAAAAGGCAACGAACATACCTGTGAGGATAACGGCCATTTGCTGTTTATGAGTGACACTTACCGCTTTAGTTCCTCCTGATACCGTGTAAATAATTACCAGTACTCCAATAGCGATGGTAAGATAGGTAAGGTTCCAGCCCAGAACCGCTGAAAGAACAATTGCCGGTGCAAAGATGGTGATCCCTGCCGCCAGTCCACGCTGAATTAAGAATAGTATAGCTGTTAGGGTTCTTGTTTTCTGATCAAAACGTGACTCGAGATACTCATAAGCTGTATAAACCTTTAATCTATGGTAAATTGGTATGAAGACGATACATATAATAACGATCGCAATGGGCAGGCCAAAATAAAACTGGACAAACCCCATTCCATCATGGTACGCCTGTCCCGGAGTTGATAGAAAGGTAATCGCACTGGCCTGGGTTGCCATTACAGATAAGCCGATGGTCCACCATCTGGCGTCTTTGCCACCTCCAACATAATCTTCAACATTCGAACTTCCGCGAGACTGGTAAACTCCATACCATACTATAAACGCGATCGTACCAATTAGAATGATCCAGTCTATTAATTCCATATTAGGCGAATAGGTTCATGATTAGATAGAAAATAACGATATAAAGAACGTTAGCGATAAGCACGATTGTATAACTTTTCTTCCACTGGTATTTTTCTGGCTTTTCCATTATTTTCCTAGAGAGATCATATTAGCAAAAAGTCGATATGCTCCCGGAACTGCCTCAGGAAATTGTCTGAAAAAACTAAGTCCTGTATAGATATAATATCCTTTTCCATATCTTGCGACCAGTAAACTTCCTGAAGATGGCTCTTCATTAGGATCATTCATATATAAAGGAGCTTCAAATTCTGCTGACCAGGAATCGGCGAAGTATAAACCTCTTTCCTGCACCCAATTCTTGAAATCTGAACTTCCCAGTTTATTCGGGGAATTTAAGAGCTCGTGCTCAGGCAGGTTGAAACCGACTTCCGCATTTTCATTGGTCACTCTATCCCGAGAAAGCTGCAGGTTGAAAGGAGCAATCTGGTCTGTAACCAGTCCGCGATTGGTATTGTATTGTACAATAAGATTCCCGCCTTCTTCTACGTATTTGAAAAGTTGTTTTTTCTGAAATTTAAGATCCTCAATAATATTGAAGGATCGAATTCCAAGAACCACGGCGTCATATTTTTTTAATGAATTCACATTAATTGTTGATGGATTGAGCATGTCGACCTTGTAACCCATCTGGCGTATCGCTTCCGGTACGACGTCACCGGCTCCAGCAATGTAACCAACAATTTCACCTTTTTTCTTGATATCTAATTTAACCAGTTCCAGCTTTGATTTTTGAATGAGGTTCTGCCCGGGAATATAATCGTAGTCAATCGAAATAACATTTTGATCATACATGTTATTTTCTGTCTCAAGGACTGGATGTAAAGTTATTTCACTTTGACCTTCAGGAGGAAAAATCGAAAATTTAAAGGTTTGTGTGCCACCTTTTGGCGCAATGTTTACTTTAAATTCAGCTGGTTTAATGCTCCAGTCTTTTTCGGATTTTAATTTTAAAGTTCCCGAGAGGTCAGCTTGGTTGGCTTGAATCGTGATCTCAGCAGTTTTAGATTCCGAAGAATTAAAAACAAGAATATCTTCGTGTAAATTGAGTTCAGCCTTCGGGATAACCTTAAAATTCTCATAAGTTTCTCCGGAAACCGGGTCGTTGAATTTGTAAAGGATCGGTTTCTCAAAAGTTATAGGCTCGCCATTAATTTCAAGATTGAATATTGCTTTATTCTGAAGTGGTGTTTGAGGTAAACCTCGAAGATTTTGATCATCTACTTTATACATCCCAATGGAACCTTCAAATTTTAACCAGTATGGATTGGTAAAATCTGCATTTTCCGGAAGTCGGAATTCCAGGTTTTCATTCCAGGATGAATTGTTATCTAAATTTTCTGCTGGTTCTATTGTCGTATTATTCGGAACAAGCTCTACGGAAATTAATTTCACCTGAGCAGCACTTCTATTGATCGCTTCCAGTTTTATAGGAACTTCTTCTGAAGGTGTTACGGAAGCTCGATCTGCAATGGCTTCCAGATAAAGTCCGGAACTGGCATAAATGATATCCTTGATCTCCCGCGTTTTAATCTCCAGCCAGTGTTTATCCTGAAGATCCTGAATGAGATGGTAAGCTTTCAGAAGCTCTGGGAGAATTTTAGAAGGATCTTCAAAATCAAAATTCTCCTGAACCTTGGTTAAAATAGAACCAATTTCTTTCCCTCCCTGAATTCTATTCCAGCTGGTATCAATTCCGTCGAAAATATTAGTTTCATCTGTCGGCATTTCACCTTTGATAAGCTCGATATACTCCTTTTGCTTGCCGCGACTTCCGGTACTTCCAAAACCCTGTGATTTATGCTGACTTCTACTAAGACTTGCGATCTCTGGATTAGAGAGTCCTTTCATGGGAAAGTACGTTCCGGTATCGAACGTGAGGAATCTCGATTTATCAGCTTCCTCAAATGCTTCGGTACCACCATAGAACCATGGAGAGGTGTTAAAGAAAAGTCTCTTTGGATCGTAGGTCCCGACCAATTCCAGCTGATCCTGAAACTTGCTTGCATCACCAGCCATTTCAAAAGCTTCCAGGCTTAACATAGCAGAACAAGTATGGTGCCCGTGAGTGCTTCCTGGTGTACGATGATCAAACCTATTAATGATCACATCTGGTCTGAATTTTCGGATAATCCATACAACATCACTAAGAACCTCATTTTTGTTCCAGATTTCCAGCGTTTCTGATGGAGTTTTGGAATAGCCAAAATCATTAGCACGGGTAAAGAATTGCTCTCCGCCATCGATTTTTCTGGCAGCCAGTAATTCCTGAGTTCTTATCATCCCGAGTTGCTCTCTTAATTCTGGTCCAACAAGGTTTTGACCGCCATCACCTCTTGTTAAGGAAAGGTAAGCAGTTCTGGCATTCACTTCATTTGAGAAATGAGAAATCAACCTGGTGTTTTCATCATCTGGATGAGCTGCCACATAGAGAACAGAACCTAAAAAGTTTAGTTTCTGTATTTCTGAATATATATCTGAAGAACTCCATTTTTCAGGAGCCTGTGCATTGGAGAAAGTAAAGCCTAGTAAGAATAGGGTAAAAAGTATTTTCCGCATTGAATAATAGGTTTCATCAAATATAAAAGATTTCACATCGTCCTGAAGCCTATTTTAGATCTTTTAGGCTAGAGAGCATCTTTTCCTTCGTCTTTGCCATCTACGCGATGCTTAAGAGTAACCGCTTTTTGTAGAATAAGGTTGTTAGGATAGGTGACAAGTTCTCCTTCCCGTGTTCGAAGATGAAGATGGAAAGCCTTAATATCCTCGATCTCTGCCTCAATATCCAGATCCTTATCGTGGATCTTGATAGTATCACCTATCTTATATGGAAAGGAAAAGAATAGAATGATTCCGCTAGTTACATTGCTCAAAATAGACCAGATGGCGAACAATGCAACTCCAATTACCGCGAATACAGATGAGAAGATCAATGATAGATCTGTCAATCCAACACCCCAGGCGAGCGCCAGCAGGAATGCCGCGATAAGAATGATAAGAATATTAATGTATTTAAACATCAACCTGGTGCGGGTGATGTTAATCTCGCCTCTACGACCTACCTTGTTCGCGGCCGTTCTCAGTAAAAATTGTATTAGAAGTAAAATAAATAGTACTGCAAGTGAATACAGTAATTCATAGCGGTAGGTGAGAAGTAATTCCTTCATTAATCTAGTTCTAATTTCTCGCGCAAATGTAAATCTTTATTCGAATTTTTATTCCAGTAATCGGTTCTTAATCTTGCTTTTTTCGTGGCAGTGGTCGTTAAAATTTCTGCATTAGGACTATTGTCTACTGGAGCTGATTCTTCCCATTTTTCAATAGTAAAAGGAGGTATTTTATTAAGATAAATCTTTATGGTTCGATTTAATTGCGGATAGTACAACTGGTAGATATGATGCTGCTCACTGGTAAGAAATTGTCCTTCAGCATTTAATGCACTTACAGGTAGATGATTCAGTCTTAAAAATTCGAATGATGGCAGTATTTTAAATGAGCCTACCGGAACACGATCAAGATCAATTCTTAGTAAATTCCATATCTCGTTTTCTAGATGAATGGGATTTAATTTTAAATACTGATCTGCTTCTCCGGCGAAATAGGAGTGACTGGTTATATCAAAATCTTCCCGGTTATTTAATTGCATATAAACCTGGCCGCACCACTCCTGTACTGAAGTTGAAATTTTTAGCGCATGTTCATTTCCGTCGAGTGGAAAGAAACTGCTTTGCATAATACTGTAAGGATAGATACCTGTATTAAAATTCTTGGTGCTGTTCAGTTTGAGAACAGAAACTTTGTTGAAAGATTCATCGCTTGATTTCACCTGTTCTGATGCCGAAAAGTCTTCAGTTACATAAATAAGGGTGGCGGTGCCTTTTCGTAGTTCACCGTACCGGGATTGTTCGAGATCGTAAGTTGTAATTTCTGCTTTTCCGGAATACCAGTAGTCCTTAAATTCTTCAGTTAATCTGAATTCGTTTCCGTATGATTCCCTGTCTGCACAGGAAACGATAAGCATTGAAATCGCGAAAAGTGTAAGGTATCGTTTCATCGTTATGATGACAATTTACGAATTTTACTATTTAAGTATGCGTTTCAGGGTTTTATAGACCAGATTCGTAGGTAAACCAACCACATTAAAGTAGCTTCCGCTAATAGATTCGATCCCAATTAAACCTATCCATTCCTGTATGGCATAACCACCAGCTTTATCGAAAGGTTTATAATTAGCTACGTAGAACTCAATCTCTTCTCGCGTAAGATCTGCAAATGTTACTTTGGTGGTGTAATTTAGAACTTCCTGCTTACTTCCGTAAGTAAAGCATACCGAAGTAATGACTTCGTGTTCTTTACCTGTAAGCATATTGATCATTTCCACGGCGTGATCATGATCTCTTGGTTTTCCAAGTGCCTTAGCATCACAATACACAATGGTATCACTCGTAATCAATATCTGGTTTGCTTTTAGATCTTTGAATGCTTCTGCCTTTAATTTTGAAAGAAAATCTGTGATCTCTCTGCCTTCAAGATTTTCGGGATAGATCTCGTCTACAGAGCGCACATCTATGGTCACAGGAATTAGAAGATCTTCGAAAAACTTCTGTCTTCTGGGCGAGCCTGAAGCAAGAATGATCTCGTGGTCATTTACTAAATTCTGGATCATAGTTAAAGGATTATAAATTGTAATAGGCCTATAGATAGTAAACCGAAAAATAATACAGCTTTTAAAAGTTTACTTAACCTTGAGTATTCAGATTTTTTTGATGCTGTCCAGATATTTACCTGGAAGAATAGTAGTGGAGCGAGCAAAAGAAATAATGCGTAGACCACAGCCGCCGTGTTTCCGAAGAGATATTCATAAACATAATAGATCAGGAAACCTATAGGTACAAGACCTAATAAGAACAATATCTGATTTGTGCGTTTTTTACCAAGTGCGATAGGCAATGTCTTATAACCGGCATTGTAATCTCCATCAATATCCTCCTGATCCTTTATGATTTCACGAAGCAAATTCACCAGGAATGCGAAGATGGAATAATCGATTAAAATTGAGAAGATTGTGGATTGTGTAGTTTGATTCAGCGGAGTGATCGCAGGTAGCAGGTCATAAAGTCCAACACCAATTGGGATCAGGCCTACGATAAGGCTTACCAGAATGTTTCCTATAAGAATGCTTTGCTGAAACTGGGAATTGTAGAGGTATAAAATTGCCGAGCCGAATATAAAAAATGCAGCAAAACCCGGAACACCAACCATATTGGAAACGTAAAATCCTAAGCCAACACCAATAATGTTCAACACGAAGAACATGCGGTATGCACTTTTTTCAGAAATACCGCTTTGAATATAGGTTTTGGATGGCTTATTTTTTTGATCGGCTTCTACATCAAAAATATCATTGATCACGTAGCCAGAAGCCGCAACCGAAACTACTGCCAGTACCAACATGGAAAATCCAAATAAGTTTAAGGTGATCGCCACACCAAACGGCGCGAACAAACCATATTTAATAAGATACATGGTAAGGGCAATAAACAGCAAATTTCCTGGCCTTATCAGCTTAAAATAATCCAGCATTTATGAATTCTTTTCCATCCATTTTCCCTGAACTTTCATCACTTGCTCGATCACGTCACGAACACAGCCTTCCCCGCCATTTTTATGAGATACATACAATGAAATTTTCTTTAATTCTGGAACTGCATCCTGCGGGCAACAAGGCAATCCTACCAATTTCATAGGATAGTAATCTGGAATATCATCACCCATGTATAAGACCTGCTCCGGTTTAATGTCGTAAATGTCAAAGAATTCATCCATTTGCTCCACTTTATCGTCCACTCCAAGATAAATATCAGTAATACCAAGCCCACGAAGTCGCTCGCGAACCCCTTCATTTTTACCGCCGCTAATAATACATACGGTAAATCCAGCTTTTAGAGCCATTTTCATAGCATAACCGTCCTTGGTATTCATAGTTCTTAAAAGCTCGCCTTTGGTTGAAATCTGTAATGAACCATCGGTTAATACGCCATCAACATCAAATACGAATGTAGTGATCTGGTTGAGGTATTCTTTATAACTTTTTTCCATGTGTTTTTTGAATAGAGTCGGTTAGTGCTTTATAAATTATTTGTCGGTCCTCATTCAGCATTTGTAAATGAGTTTCGATTGTTTTTTCGTCGTTTCTTAGGGCTGGACCAGTTTGAGCGTCATATGGTGGCAGATCCTGAATCTTATCGAAAGTCTCCTGAATAAGCGGCCTTAAAATGTCAAATGGTAATTCGTTCTCATGGCAATAATCTGCCGCTATGGTAAACAGGTGATTTGTGAAATTGTTCACGATCACTGCGGAAAGGTGCAAGGCTCGTCGTTGTTCCGAATTTACCTCGAAAACCTTTGAAGATATTATATTTCCTAACTCCTTCAGTTTCGCAATATTTTCTTCTGAATTAGCCTCGATACAAAGAGGAATATCTGAAAAACTTACTTCCTTATTTTTACTGAAGGTTTGCAATGGATAGAATATTCCGAAGTTATCTAACATCGATAAATTATCCATCGCTACACTGCCGGAAGTATGAACTACAAGTCCCTTGTTAATACTTAATTTTTGAGCGACCTCAGAAATTGCTTCATCGCGCACCGCAAGAATGTAAATATCTGCTTCAGCCAGCTTAGCGTAATCACTTATGACTTCAGTAGTATTTCCAATAAAGTCTAATTTTTCCGGTTTCCGGCTAAACAATTGTATCACATCAACTTCAGGCGTTAACTTGAAGCTTTGGTACAGGTGAATGCCAACATTGCCGGCACCCAGGATTACTACTTTTATCATGCCGCTAAATTACCAAAAATTTCAAGGTATAGAAATTAACAGGTGTTGACTTGAGATTCGAGGTTTTGGCCGCTAAAAAACGATAAAATATCGTTAAATTTGCAGCCGTTAAAAAGACACTTTTTCATGCAGAAAAAAATAGCCTCTATCCTTTTTTCTACCCGAATAATGGCCGTCCTGTTTATCATCTTTGCAATTGCCATGGCCATGGGAACATTTATAGAAAGCTGGTACAGTATCGAAACGGCAAGAATTCTAATTTACAATACCTGGTGGTTCGAAGGGATCATGTTATTTCTTCTCATCAATTTCGTTGGGAATATCAAGAGATATAAGCTTCACGAAAAAGAAAAATGGAGTAGTTTATTACTGCACCTTTCCTTTATTCTCATCTTAATTGGAGCATTTGTAACCAGGTATATCAGCTACGAAGGGGTGATGCCAATTCGTGAAGGTGAAACTACCAATAAGTTCATGACTTACGAGACGTACCTGACCTTCTTTATAGATGGGGAGATCGATGGTGAAGCGCGAAGAAGAGTACTGCAGGAGGATGTTCTATTAGGTCCTGAAGTAGAGAACGACTATGTTCTGAATACCGATTTTAATGGTACACCTGTAAAATTTGAAGTTACGAATTTTATTCACGGAGCAGAAGAAGCTCTGGTTCCTACAGAAGACGGCGAGAATTATCTTAAAATCGTAGAAGCCGGTGATGGCTCTCGACACGACCATTATCTTAAAGAAGGTGAGGTTAGCAATATCCACAATACTTTATTTACGCTTAATAGTCCGCAGGATGGCGCTATCAATATTCAGCTTACTGAAAATGGGGAATACCAGATAGATTCTCCATTTGAGGGAACCTATATGCGTATGGCAGATCAAAAGCAGGGAACTTTGGTTAGTGACTCTACACAAACTCTTATGTTGAGGTCGCTTTATAATATTGGAAGCATGCAATTCGTAATCCCGGAACCAGTGGTTACCGGAGAATATGATGTGGTGCCTACTAACCCTAAAACGAAGCAGGATCTTGATGCTGTAACGCTGGATATAACAGCCAATGGTAAAACAGAAACGATCACATTGCTGGGCGGTCAGGGAACTGTAGCAGATCCACAGGCGATCAATTTTGACGGATTGGAAGTTTTTGTTAATTACGGCAGTATTGAAAAAGAACTGCCATTTGCTTTAAAACTGAACGATTTCATTGCAGAAAAATACCCTGGTACTGCAGATAGAGCAACACCTGGTTACGCAAGTTTCAGGAGTGAAGTGGAGATCGTGGAAGATGGAGAAAAACCTGAGCCTTATTCTATTTATATGAATCACGTACTGGATCATAAAGGTTATAGATTTTTCCAATCAAGTTTTGACCCGGATGAAAAGGGTACAGTACTTTCTATAAACCGTGATTTCTGGGGAACCTGGATCACTTATATAGGTTATTTCTTATTGTATTTCGGACTTATGTGGATATTGTTTGACAAAGGTTCCCGTTTTGGTAATCTAAAAGTGATGCTGGAAAAGATCAAAGACAAGAAAAAGTCATTGGCAGTAGTAGCATTAATGCTAATGTCATCTGTTGGTTTTTCTCAAGATGATGATCATGCTCACAATCAGAATTCGAAACAGCAGATCGATAGTATCATTGTATCTAATGCTGTGAAAGAAGAGCACGCTGATAAATTTGGAAGATTGATCATTCAGGATGCCGGAGGAAGAATGAAGCCTGCAAATACGTATTCTTCAGAATTACTTCGGAAATTAAGTAAAAGTGATACTTATGCTGGTTTAAGTTCAGACCAGGTATTGGTTTCTATTACTGAAAATCCTGCATTCTGGTACCAGGCACAGGTTATTTATGTAGAAAAGAAGAACGATAGTCTGCACCAGATCCTTGATGTAGAAGAAGGTAGAAAATACCTTGCTTTGATGGACTTTTTCGACGAAAAAGGAGGTTATAAACTTTCTCCTTACCTGGAAGGTGCTTATAAAGCAGCTGTTCCGAATAAATTTCAGAAGGATTTTATAGAGACAGATAAAAAAGTAAATCTTTTATATCAGGCAGTACAGGGAAAAGTACTGAAAATATTCCCTATTCCTGAAGACGAGAATAATAAATGGGTTTCCTATCCCGAACTGGATGAAACCAATTTCACAGGAATGGACTCGGTTTATACAAAGCAGATCCTTCCGCTATATATGAGTGCTCTTAAAACTGCACGGGAGACCAGCGATTATGTAAAAGCAGATCAATATCTGGAAAGCATTCAAAGCTTTCAGGAAAAATTTGGGGGAGATGTAATGCCTTCCGAAGATAAAGTGAATGCTGAAATCTTATACAATGAATATGATGTCTTTAGAAACCTGTTCTGGATGTACATGCTTGCTGGTCTGGCCATGCTGGTGTTTGTGATTGTCCAGATCTTTAAGGACAATAAAATTATACGAGCTCTTATTTATACCGGTGCGGCGGCGATCATCATTCTTTTTTTAGTGCATACGGCAGGACTTGCGGCCAGGTGGTATATTTCTGGACACGCTCCCTGGAGTGATGCGTATGAGTCGATGATCTACGTGGCTTGGGCTACTATGTTCTTTGGGCTGGCCTTTGGTAGAAAATCAAATCTTACGATCGCATCTACTGCTTTCGTTGCTTCTATGATCCTTATGATCGCACACTGGAACTGGATGGATCCGGCAATTGCCAATCTACAGCCGGTACTAAATTCATACTGGTTAATGATTCACGTGTCTGTGATCGTTGGTAGTTATGGTCCGTTTACACTGGGAATGATCCTTGGAGTGGTTTCACTGCTATTAATGATCCTTACCAATGACAAGAACAAGAAGAAAATGGACATTAATATAAAAGAGATCACCATCATTACTGAAATGGCATTGACGGTTGGTTTAGTAATGCTGACGATCGGAAACTTCTTAGGTGGCCAGTGGGCTAATGAGAGCTGGGGACGTTACTGGGGCTGGGATCCAAAAGAGACCTGGGCTTTGATTAGTATCATGGTATATGCCTTTGTGATCCATATGAGACTGGTTCCAGGTTTACGAAGTAGATGGTTCTTCAACCTAATGGCGATTATTGCTTTTGCAAGTATTATGATGACTTATTTTGGAGTGAATTTCTACCTAAGTGGTTTGCATTCCTATGCGAGTGGAGATAAGGTGATCACTCCAACATTTATCTATTATACCTTAGGTGCTGTAGCAATTTTAGGAACTGTATCTTACTTTAAATACAAGAAACACTTCGCTAAGAAGTAGATATATCTTTAAAATTCTGATATAAAAAAAAGCCTGCTTGTACAAGCAGGCTTTTTGATTTTAAGGTAATTGATTATTTAAGATTTCCTACCATGTCTTTTGGATCTACCCATTCATCAAATTCTTGGTTTGTGACATAACCTAGATTGGCAGCTTCTTCTTTTAAGGTCGTACCATTCTTATGGGCTGTGTTAGCGATTTCAGCAGCTTTGTAATATCCTATTTTGGTATTCAAAGCAGTAACCAGCATCAATGAGTTATTTAAATGCTCTTTGATGCGTTTGTCGTTGGCTTCGATCCCACGTGCACAATGTTCCTCGAAAGAGAGACAGGCATCACCTATAAGCTGTGCACTTTGTAGCAAAGCGTTTGCCATTACCGGTTTAAAAACGTTTAGTTCGAACTGTCCTTGCATTCCGCCTACGCTCATGGTTACATCGTTCCCCATGATCTGGGCACAAACCATGGTAAGTGCTTCACACTGGGTTGGATTAACCTTACCAGGCATGATCGAAGAACCTGGCTCATTCGCCGGAATATTGATCTCTCCAATACCACTTCTTGGTCCGGAAGCAAGCATTCTGATGTCATTTCCTATTTTGTTCAGCGAAACAGCGATCTGTTTTAGTGCTCCGTGAGTTTCCACAAATGCATCATGTGCTGCCAATGCTTCAAATTTATTTCCAGCAGAGATAAAAGGCATCTCCGTAAATTTTGCGATAAATTCGGCTACCCTTTTTGAATATCCTTTCGGAGTGTTAAGCCCGGTTCCTACCGCAGTTCCACCTAAAGCAACTTCAGATAAATGTGGTAAAGTATTTTCCAATGCTTTAATGCCATAATCTAACTGTGCTACGTATCCGCTGAATTCCTGACCAAGGGTTAGGGGAGTGGCGTCCATAAAATGCGTACGCCCAATTTTCACGGTATGCTTGAATTCTTCAGATTTCTTCTTTAAAGTATCTCTTAGTTTCTTCAGCCCGGGAAGCGTATTCGTAGTCACTTTTTTATACGCAGCAATATGCATTCCGGTCGGGAATGTATCGTTCGAAGATTGAGATTTATTCACATCATCATTTGGTTGAAGTGTTTTTTCCCCTTCACCAATATTCTTACCTGCGATCTGGTGAGCTCGGTTGGCGATCACTTCGTTCACATTCATGTTACTCTGTGTACCACTTCCGGTTTGCCAGATCACCAATGGAAACTGATCATCGTGTTTTCCTTCCAGGATCTCATCACAAACCTGAGCGATAAGGTCTCTCTTTTCCACAGGGAGAACTCCAAGTTCACAGTTGGTATATGCGGCAGCTTTCTTTAAATAAGCGAAACCATATATAATATCCAATGGCATGGAGGACGCAGGTCCAATTTTGAAATTATTCCGGGAACGTTCCGTTTGAGCACCCCAGAGTTTATCTGAAGGAACTTTAACTTCCCCCATGGTATCTTTCTCTATTCTATAGTTCATATTTTAAAAATTGGTTGTTTCGCAAAGTTAATATTTCGCTAATCTTATTAATCTAAAAAAACTTTAAAATTGGTGGTTCTTTTATTCTGAATTATATAAATCTTAAATCAGGCTTTAATCTATTAGAAGAGCTTTGAAACACTCGTTATTTCTCCGCTTTGTAGATTTTAAAATACTGTAAACCAATTATCTAAAACAAAATAGGGGGAAATTCCCTTTTCATTGCAACACAACTAGCTTTATCTTTAGACTATTGTTTAACTAAATTCATAATAATGAAAAGACAGCTAGTATTACTCGTTTTTTCATTAGTTGTTTCAATATCCCTCGCAAGTTGTAGTACTAATGATGATGGTCCTGCAGATTCAGATCAATTTCTGAATGCTGGTGTAAACGGAGTTCTTTTTAACTCATCTAATAATTCTGCTGCTCTGAGCTTCCACAAAGATTATAATTCCATGGAAACGCTTAGCTTGAATGTACGATCTATTTCTGATAATGGTGAGATTCTCGATTTTCAGATCGAAAATTTTACCGGCATTGGAATTTACAGTCTTGATGACCAGGTTTTCAATAAAAACTGGTTGAGTTTTAGTACTCACGATCAGGAGCTATGGGCAATAATGCCTAATGGTGCTCCAAACGATATGACTAACTTTATTGAGATCACGAGTAATCCTGATAATCGTATCGAAGGAAAGATCTCCAGTAGTAAATTGTGGAACGAACAGCAAAGTAATTACGCACCAATAGAGGGGCAATTTAAGTTGAATATTCGGCTTTAATCTCATCAATCAAAAGGCGAACAATTCCCTAAGTTTAATAATTCTTCAAAAAGTGATCAAATTCCTGTGATAAGCGATCAGGTATTTATATCTTTGACCTGATTTAAATCAAACTTTACCATTATGTTCGAATTCGATCAATACCTTGGATTTTTAGCGTTCCTTACGATATTAACGATGGGTTTCTGGCTTATGATCTTCCTGGTAGCTTTCGTTCCTTATTGGATCGGTGGGTCTGTTGGAGAATTGATCAAAGAAAAACGTGAAGCTCGTAAAAAAGCTAAAGCGGAAAAAGCATAAAAAAAAGGGACTTATTTAAGTCCCTTTTTTTATTTCCTGTCATACCAGATTATTAAAATTCACCTTCGTCATAATCATCGTCATTTCTTCTCTGTTGACGCTGTTTCTTCTGATTAAACCTGTAGATAAAGGATACATTCACTGCCTGACCTTGTCTCCATTGGAATTCACTGTCCTGTTCAAAGAATTCAGTATTCGTATAAGATGATCTCTTTCTACCATTTAGAATATCACTCACATTTAATGCAATAGTAGCTTTTTCATTCAAGATTTCTTTACTCAAGGCTAAATCTATAGAAAGGATACCATCCTGAGTCCCCTGAATTTCATCTGATGGTCCTCGATAAAAAGCATTGGTTTGCCAGTCAATTTTTAGCGGAAGTGTCACTTTTGAACTAAATCGCGCGAACCAGCTTGTGTTTTCGGTATTATAACTATCCCCATTAAATTCACCATCTAGCTTAAATCTAAAGTAATTAAAGCTACCATTTAATCTTAGCCATTCGGCAGGATTGTATAATACCCCAAGTTCACCACCCATTCTATCGTTTGTCGCCAGGTTAAAAGGGATGCTCCTAATAACTGTTTGCGGAATTGTTTCTGGTCCCTGTTCAGGAAAATCAGGATTAGCAATCTGTATATCAATTTCCTCCTGTACTCTCTGAAATGCATCAGTTTCTCTCTGATAATAAACTGAAGAAGTTAAAGTAAGCTTCTCCCATCTTTTTAAGTATCCAATATCAAAACTGTTTGAATAAGCTGGTTGAAGATTTGGATTTCCCTGAAAAATATTATTTCGACTGCTTCTAGATGGAAACGGATTAATATACCAACCTCGAGGTCTGTTAATTCTACGGTTATATCCAAATGTGATATTTTCTTCTTCCGCGATTTCGTAGATCACATTTAATGTTGGGAACAACCCAAAGTATTTATTATCAAAATTTGTAGTAATATCAAAACTAAACTCTTCTCTTAATTCTTCCTGAGTAAGTTCAGAATCAATATCACCTTTTAGTTGTGTATGCTCAGCTCTTAATCCTAAAAGAAAACTAAATTCTCCGAATTTTGTACCGTACTGTGTATACCACGCGTGAACATTCTCATCATAGTCAAAAATATTAGTCTGATTACGATTCAGAATAAAATTACTATTACGGTCCTCTTGCAACAGTGAGTAATCGGTTACCTCATTTTCAAAGTTTCCTCGATACCCAGCTTCAAATTGCGAATCCTCTCCTATAGGTCTCACATAATCTGCCTGCAGTAAATACTCTTTTTGATCTTCAGTAGTTAAAGTTCTTTCTCTGGGGATGAAAATCTCTCCAACATTAGTAGCATTAAAATTAATTGGCTCACGGATAAAGGCTTCTTGCTCTTCCTTATCACGTTCTATTTGAAAGTCTGTAGTTAATTCATGTCCTTTATTATCAAACTTATTTACATAATTAATTGAGAACTGCCAGCTGTTGTCTTCTTCAACCTGATTTTCAAGACGTGTGGTTCCCAGCACTCTGTTACCATCTAAGAAATAGTCGTTTACATTGGTAGTAAGATCTTCATCATCTCCAAGTCTATAGAATAAGGCTCCGGTTATGGAAGATTGATCATTTAAATAGTATTCTATTCCTAAATTGGTATTGAAGCCTCTATTGATTCTGTCATAATCCCTATCCTCAACATTTCGATCGTATTTAAGACCGTCGAGAAAAGTATCTTCGCGAGTATCAAAATATCGAGTATCAAAGAAAGCTTCACCCGGAGATTCTCTATATCTGTAGCCCGTGGTGGTGAAAAGATTATATTTATCGGTTCGGTAATTAAAGTTTGCGTTGATCCCTGCGTTGGCCGGATTCCCACCATTAATGGTCAAGGAACCATTGAATCCCAGAGTTTCCTTCTTCCTAAGAATAATATTAATTATTCCAGCTGTACCCTCTGCATCATATCTTGCGGAAGGTGAGGTGATAACTTCAACTCTCTCAATAGCTTCAGCTGGTAGTTGGCTTAAAACATCCGTACTACCAAAACCGGCCATTGCAGATGGTTTACCATTTATAAGTATTCTAACATTCTCATTTCCTCTAAGACTTATACCTCCTTCTATGTCTACCGTCACTGAGGGAACATTGTTCAATGCATCGCTTACAGTTCCTCCGGCCGTGGTAAGATCTTTTCCAATGTTATAGATCTTCTTATCAAGTCTAACATCTACCTGAGTAGTTTCTGCCCGAACAACTACTTCATCGAGATTTTCAGATCCTAAGCCAAGCAGTATAGTTCCCAGGTTCAGATCTGAATTTACATTTCGGTTTTTAAATACTTTAGATTCGTATGAGATAAATTCAACCGTGATCGTATAGGTTCCTTCCTGAACCGTGATTTCAAATTCACCATCTATATTGGTAACAGTACCATCTACCTTTGAAGGGTCGTTGGTGTTCTGAACTGCAACAGTTGCATATTCCAGAGGAACATTTAGCTCATCGTCCAGAACCTTACCGGAAATGGTGTATTTTTTAAGAGGTGAAGGGCCCTGAGCATAAGATTTAAAACTCAGCAAGCCGATAAACAGGAATAGTAAACTTAAGGTGTAGATCTTCCGATTGGTCATTATATAATTTTAACCTATGACCATAGGAAACCCACTTAGTTTAATGAACGAGGGTTAAAATATTGTTAAGCGCAAAATTTGGTTTAATAAACAATTGCAGCTATTTGTAAATCAGGATTTTCTGGTAAGCTGTTTGTTCAAATGAATATAATTTTGGAATTGCACTTCATCCAGAAATTTTTGGAGTGATTTGTATTCACTCTTCTGGATAGTTTTCAATTTATTCACTTGCTGCCCTGTTCCTAAACTGGAATTAATGATTTCGTTCTTCTTAATAGTGTATTCTATGATCGAATCTTCCAGAAGTTGCGTCTGGTCTAAGGTGAGGTTTAACTGATTTTTCCAGGTTAGAGCGAGCTCAGCGGCGATTTCTCTAATTTCTCTACGATTTTTTTCATGAATATGGATCTGAGAGTATACGAAACCAGCTACTGCCGCAGCGGCCAGACCAATAATTGTAATCCTGTATTGTAGTTTCATATGAGTAGTAATTATAGCAATTTATCAATTTCCGCAGCAGGTCTTCCAACTACTGCGTTTTTATCATTTTCGACAATAGGTCTTTCAATCAATTTAGGATTTTCTACCATAATCTGGATTAATTCATCCTCACTTAGATCTTTCCCTTTATAATTCTCTTTCCAGACCTTTTCTCCAGTTCGCACTAATTGAATAGGGGTAAAACTTAATTTCGCAAGTAGCTGTTCAAGCTCCTTTGCTGAAAGTGGATCTTTAAGGTATTCCCTTATTACAAATTCCTTACCAGAATCCTTCAGAAGTTCGAGTCCTTCCCTGGATTTCTTACATCTTGCGTTATGGTAAATAGTGTATTTCATCAAGTCTTAATATAAACATTTCAGATTAAAAAATAAAAGCTTTAATATGAACTAATCTTCATTTTTCTGACCCATCATCATCAAAAAAGCTTTCAAAAAAGGATCAATAGCGCCGTCCATTACTGCATCGACATTACCGGTTTCTTCCGCAGTTCTAACATCTTTCACGAGTTTATAAGGATGCATTACGTAGTTACGAATCTGCGAGCCCCATTCTATCTTCATTTTAGAATCTTCGATTTCTCTTCGTTGCGCCTGTCTTTTCTGAAGTTCAATTTCAAATAACTGACTCTTTAATAACTGCATCGCCTTGTTCTTATTTTCAAGCTGAGACCTGGTTTCAGAATTTTCTATAACGATTCCAGTCGGCTCATGACGAAGACGTACAGCAGTCTCCACTTTATTTACGTTCTGTCCACCAGCTCCGGAAGATCTCATGGTTTCCCAGCTAAGATCTGAAGGATTGATGTCAATTTCTATCGTATCGTCTACAAGTGGGTACACATAAACAGAAGCAAATGAGGTGTGTCGTTTGGCATTACTATCAAAAGGAGAAATTCTAACAAGTCTGTGTACTCCATTTTCACCTTTTAGCCAACCAAAGGCAAATTCACCTTCGATTTCCAGTGTAACCGTTTTAATTCCAGCTACATCACCACCCTGGTAATTAAGTTCCCTGATCTTATACTTTCGCTTTTCAGCCCACATCATGTACATACGCATAAGCATTTCAGCCCAGTCGCAACTTTCAGTACCACCAGCACCCGCAGTAATTTGTAAAACCGCGCTCATGCTGTCTCCCTCTTCGGAAAGCATGTTTTTAAACTCGAGGTCTTCTATAAGATCAAGAGCATCTTCATTTCTTTTCTGAACATCTTCCGCAGAAGCCTCACCCTCCTTATAGAACTCGCAGAGAACCTCAAGATCCTCTACTAAAGTTTCGGCTTTTGCATATTCATTCACCCAACTTTTCTCAGCATTGACCTCTCTCATAATCTGTTCAGCCTTTTTAGGGTCATTCCAGAAGTCTGGAGCAAAGGTCTTTTCCTCCATATTGGTTATTTCAATCTTCTTGGCATCAATGTCAAAGATACCTCCTTAACGCAACCAGGCGCTCTTTGAGATCTCTTATGTTCTCGGTAGTAATCATATGTTCGATTTGATGTAAAAATAGAATTTAGGGGTGTTTCGGGAAAGTATTTAACGAATAATTTTTAGCTTTAGACGGCTTTAAAAAATCCATCTATGCGCTACTTCTTATCTATCTTTCTGGCATTCAGTATATCCATGTCCATAAACGCCCAGTTCCTGGAGAAAAAAGAGAATCTGAAATCTTATGACGGATTTTTTGATTTTCACTATAACGAAAATGAGGACGAGATCTACCTGGAAGTTGACAGCTTAAATACTGCTTTTTTATATACCCAGTTCTTAACCACCGGAGTAGGATCAAATGATATTGGTCTGGACAGGGGCCAACTAGGCAATACGAAGATTCTGGAATTTAGAAAGGCAGGTAATAAATTGCTATTAGTGGAGCCCAACCAAAATTATCGCGCTATCACTTCCAATCAGGCTGAAAAGAATAGTGTAAAAGAAGCATTTGCAGAGTCGGTTATATTTGGTTTCGAAATCAAAGAAACTAAAGAATCAACTTATATCATTGATCTTACACCGTTTCTAATGCAAGATGCACATGGCGTTAGTGAGAAGCTGAGGAAAGGTAAATTCGGTTCTTACAGCCTCGATAAGTCAAAGAGTGCTCTGAGCCTGGATCGAACTAAAGCCTTTCCAGAGAACGTGGAATTCGAAGCACTTCTTACATTTTCGGGAAAACCCACTGGAAGGACAGTAAATTCTGTAGTGCCAGACGCCAGTAATCTTACGGTTAAGCAGCATCATTCTTTTGTGAAGTTACCAGACGATAATTATAAGAAACGTGTGTTCGATCCCAGAAGCGGTGCAATTTTCATTTCTTACCAGGATTATGCAAGTCCGGTTTATGAACCAATCACAAAACGTTATGCGATACGGCACAGGCTGGAAAAAAAGAATCCAGATTCGTTAGTAAGTGAAGCTGTTGAGCCTATTGTTTATTACCTGGACCCCGGGACTCCCGAGCCTGTTCGCTCTGCGTTACTGGAAGGTGCAGCCTGGTGGAACGAAGCTTACGAAGCCATTGGGTATAAAGATGCCTTTCAGGTTAGAATGCTGCCTGAAGACGCTGATCCTTTGGATGTTAGATATAACGTGATCCAGTGGGTTCATAGATCTACCAGGGGCTGGAGCTACGGAGCGAGCGTTGTAGATCCAAGAACTGGAGAGATTATCAAGGGGCACGTAAGTTTGGGTAGTTTGAGGATTCGCCAGGATTTTATGATCGCACAGGCGCTTTTAAATAGTCCATTTGCGAAATCTGATGAGAATACTCAACCTATGATGGCACTTGCGCTGGCCAGAATTAGACAGCTTTCTGCCCATGAGGTGGGGCACACTATAGGATTTGCACATAATTTTGCGGCAAGTACGAATGACCGCGCATCTGTAATGGACTATCCTCATCCACAATTTAGTTTGGAAAATGGAGAAATTTCTGCGGAAGATGCCTACGATGTAGGAATAGGAGAATGGGACAAGGTTACTGTTCAATATAGTTATGGGGATATACCAAAGGGTGAAAAAGATGTTGAATATTTGAATGAGACTCTTGAAGATGCCCAAAAAAACGGACTCATTTTTATCTCTGATGCTGATGCGCGGGCTGCAGGAGGAGCAAATGCATTCGCTCACTTATGGGATAATGGTAATAACGCGGTTGATGAACTTCGAGATGTTCTGGAAATCCGGAAACAGGCAATACAAAACTTTTCAGCTGATAATATTCGAAATGGTGAGCCATTCTCAGTCCTGGAAGATGTGTTTGTACCGTTATATTTTTTCCATAGGTACCAAACTGAAGCCGCAGTAAAACTTGTGGGCGGACTGGAATATGAATATGCCGTTAAAGGAGCGGATAATTTAAATGTAAAAATTCTGGATGGAAAGATTCAGAAGAAGGCGATTAAAGAGATATTGAAAACTCTCAAAGCTGAAGAAATTGCAATTCCTAAGGAGAAGCTGGAGCTGTTTCCGCCACGTGCTTTTGGATATAGTCGTGACCGCGAAAGTTTTAAAAGTAATACCGATGTTGCCTTTGATATTTTTGGAGCTCCAGCAACTGCAGCAGGAATGACCATGCAATTCCTTTTTCACCCTGCAAGAGCTGAAAGGTTAATTCAGCAGAAGGCAGTAGATAATAGTAATCCAGGTCTGGAGTTTTTGCTGCAGGAAACTGTTCGCAATACGATCAAGTCAGATTACAAGGATGAGTACTATAATAAAGTTCAGCAAGCAATAAATTTTGTGGTTTTTAAACACCTTCTAAATCTTGCCGCCAATGACAAATCTACGAGCCTGGTAAAATCAATTGCGAACGCTGAGATTGATGAGTTACAACAATGGCTTCGGAAGAACAATTCCGCAGTAAACAGAGAAATGCTGAGAAATATCAAAGAATTCAGGGAACATCCAGAGCAATTTCAGGTAAAGCTGAATATTCCGAAGATACCTGATGGATCACCGATTGGTAACTAAATGTTTTATCCAGGCTGAATTAGGATTGGCAGGAGTTTTTAAGTTTTTAACTTAGCGAGCAGTAAAAATGATGCAATGAAAGAAATAGACTTAAGAAGTGATACGGTAACCAGGCCAACTAAAGGAATGATGCAGGCAATGATGACTGCGGAAGTTGGTGATGATGTATATAAAGAAGATCCAACTATCAATGCTTTGGAGAAAAAGCTAGCTGATATGTTTGGGATGGATGAGGCCTTGTTTTTTCCTACTGGAAGCATGGCGAACCAGGCGGCGATCAAATTACATACTCAACCCGGAGAGCAACTCATTTGTGATAAGTGGGCGCATGTATTCAATTATGAAGGTGGTGGTGTTTCCTTTAATAGTGGTGTTTCCTGTAAACTTGTAGATGGAGACCGCGGGATGATCACTGCTTCCCAGGTAGAAGAAAATATAAATGCTCCAGATTTTTATCATAGTCCGTTGACTACTCTTGTCTGCCTTGAAAACACTACGAACAAAGGTGGAGGAGCATGCTATGAACTTGAAACCATCCAAGAGATTCGTAAAGTGTGCGATCGCCATGAACTTGGTTTGCATCTTGATGGAGCGAGACTTTTCAATGCTTTTGCTGAAAAAGATTATACTCCCAAAGACTTCGGAAAAGTATTCGATACCATTTCGGTTTGTCTTTCCAAAGGTTTGGGAACTCCGATGGGATCAGTTCTCATAGGTAAAAAATCTCTGATGAAAAATGCCATTAGAGTGCGAAAAGTTCTTGGAGGAGGAATGCGCCAGGTAGGTTTTATGGCTGCCGCGGGAATCTATGCTCTGGATAATCATCTTGAGCAACTGAAGAAAGATAATGATCGCGCAGCAGAACTTTCAGAATTATTAGCGCAACAACCCTATGTCAAAAGTCTCGAACCTACCGAAACCAACATTATTATATTCTATCTGAAGGATGGTGTAAAAGAATTGGAGTTTATGCAAAAGCTCGATGAGAAGAACATACGAATTAGTAATATGGGACAGGGAAAACTTAGAATTGTAACACATCATGATTATACCGAGGAGATGCATCAATTCTTTACGGAAACTTTGGAGGAAATACGTTTCTAGGCTTTCTTAACTAAATATTAGCAGGGCTTTATCATAGAAGAAATAGGCTTTCCTGTAATTTCGGAAAAACTTAAAGCAATGAAAAATTTAAGACCAAGACAGGCAGTTCCAGAACTTATAGTGAAAACTACTAATGGTATGGACTGGAACCTGAGAGATAATCAACCTGAGAATTTTACCATGCTTATTTTTTACCGAGGGATACACTGCCCGGTTTGTAAAAGCTACCTGGAAGAATTGAACACCATGGTGGGTGATTTCAAAGATAAAGGAGTCAATATTATCTGTGTAAGTTCCAATACGAAGGAGTTAGCTGAGAAAACTGTGGAAGAATGGGATGTCGATAACTTAACTATAGGTTATAGTTTTGATGTGGAAGATGGAAGAAAATGGGATTTATATGTATCTGAAAGGATCAAGGATTCTGAACCTGCTGAATTCGTAGAGCCAGCTCTATTCCTGATAAGACCCGACAGCACTTTATATTCAGCGAGCATACAGTCAATGCCGTTCGCAAGACCACAATTTGTGGATCTCATTAAGTCGATCTCTTTTGTGAATAAAGAAGATTACCCTGCCAGAGGAGAGGCATAGTAATTTTAGAATAAACAAAAAAAAGCGGGCATTGCCCGCTTTTTTTTATTTGAACATATCCATTCCGGGAATGTCTGGCATTCCATCCTTAGCTGCAGATCCAATTTCAGCTTCGTTGATATCTGTCGCCTTTTTGATCGCTTTGTTCATAGTAAGAACCAGGTAATCTTCCAGTTGTTCTTTATCATCCAGTAATTGCTGGTCTACACTAAAATTTTTGACTTCACGATTTGCGGTGATGGTAACTTTTAGCAGTCCATCTGCAGATTGTTCGTCTATTAGAACAGTATCAAGTCTCTTTTTGGTTTGCTCTACTTTTTCCTGGGCTTCTTTCAGCTTATTCATCATGCCCATCATATCTCCAAACATATCTATTTCGTTTTAAAAATTGGTAAGCTCAAATTTACTAAATTCAGGTTTGAAATATGCCATTATGAAAAGACTATTCGTTATTCTGTTAGGATGCATTACATTTGCAAGCGCTCAAAAAAACAATAATTTGGAAAAGAATTTGCAGGCTCCGGTCGCCAAAAAGATCGAGAAAAAATTAGAGAAGCACGGTGATGTGCGTATCGATAATTATTTCTGGATGAATCAGCGGGAAGATCAGGAAGTACTGGATTACTTGAATGCTGAAAATGCATACAACGATAAAATGACTTCCCATACAAAGGATTTTCAGGAGAAATTATTCCTGGAGATGAAGGGCCGTATCAAAGAAGATGACGAGTCTGTTCCGTATAAGTTAAATGGTTACTGGTATATTACCCGGTTCGAGAAAGGATTTGATTACCCGATATATAGTCGTAAGAAGGAAACTCTTGAGGCAGATGAAGAGGTGATGTTCAATGTGAACGAGATGGCGAAAGACTTTGATTATTATAGTCTTGGAGGTCTCAATGTATCTCCAGATAACACGATGGTGGCTTTTGGAACTGATACGGTAAGCCGAAGACAGTATACCATTAGGATCAAAAACCTGGAAACAGGTGAGATCTATGATGAAAATATTGAAAATACTACAGGTGGTTCCACCTGGGCGAATGACAATAGAACGCTTTATTATACTAAAAAGGATTCTCAAACTTTAAGATCCTTCAGAATCTATAAGCACATTCTGGGAACAGATCCCGAAACCGATGAGCTTGTATATGAAGAGGAGGATGAAACATTTAACTCTTATGTTTACAAATCCAAATCCAGGGAATACATCATTATAGGTTCTCATAGTACGTTAACTACCGAGTACCGTATTCTTGACGCTAATACGCCAGACAAAGAATTTAAAATTTTCCAGCCTCGTGAGCGCGGACTTGAATATAGCATCGCACATTATAAGGACGATTTTTATATAGTCACCAATAAGGATGATGCCACTAATTTTAAATTGATGAAGACTCCGCTTGCTCAAACTGAAAAGGAGCACTGGGAAGATGTAATTCCTCATCGAAAGGATTTCTTATTGGAGGATATCGATATCTTTCAGAAATATCTAGTGGTAAGCGAAAGAACAAACGGACTTAATAAGATAAGGATCATCGAGTGGGAAGGTAATAAGGAATACTACATTCCGTTCGATAACGAAACCTATACTGCTTACACTTCCATAAATCCTGATTTTGACACAGATTTGTTGAGGTATACCTACAACAGTCTTACTACTCCAACTTCAGTCGTGGAATATAATATGAAGACCGGAGACAAGACAATATTGAAAGAGCAGGAAGTTCTGGGTGGAAATTTTGATAAAGATAATTACATTTCAGAACGTATCTGGGCTACAGCGAAAGATGGTACTAGCATTCCTGTTTCTTTGGTTTATAAAAAAGGACTTCAGAAAGATCAAAAAAATCCCATGCTACAATATGCTTACGGTTCTTATGGTTCTACAATAGATCCTTACTTTTCAACTGTGCGACTGAGTTTGCTGGATCGCGGATTCATTTATGCCATTGCACATATTCGAGGTGGTGAATATCTGGGCAGGGAATGGTATGAGAATGGTAAACTTTTTCAGAAGAAAAACACATTCACAGATTTTATAGATGTATCTGAATTTCTAATTCAGGAGAATTATACTTCTTCCAATCATTTATATGCCATGGGAGGTTCAGCTGGAGGTTTATTGATGGGTGCAGTTGTAAATATGGCTCCCAATTTATATAATGGGGTAATTGCGGCCGTACCGTTTGTAGATGTCATCACTACAATGCTGGATGATAGTATTCCTCTTACAACAGGCGAGTATGACGAATGGGGTAATCCCAATGAAAAGTCATACTATGATTATATGAAGTCATATTCTCCATATGATAATGTAGTTAAACAGGAT
>NZ_CAJWRQ010000036.1 GCF_913046405.1 uncultured Christiangramia sp. | reverse complement strand
ATAATTGGAAGCATTCCTTTATAATAACCTTCCTCTCTTGGTTTCGCCTTAAAGCCTTCCCAGCGCAATCTTGATTCTAACGTATGTTTTCCGTAGAAAACTTTGAGGCGATCGCTTCCGTTCAGGACAACATCTTTTTGCTCGTCTGTTAAGTCTTTCCAGGGAATATCCACGCTAAAACCATGCGCGTGGCATACTTTATCGAGTTCTTCAACAGTGATCTGAGAATAGACGATATAACCACGGGGCAAAGTGGTAGTGATAGCGCCTTCTCTTAATGTCTTATTTTCATCACCAACCAGTTTTTCAATATCAATATATTCAGCTTCACCAATTCCGCGACAGGTTTCACAGGCACCTTTGGGATGATTAAAAGAAAATAAAGATTTGCTCATTGGCTTACTTGCGGAATAACGGGCGAAAATTATTCTGAAAACCGATGCTATTTCAGAAAGGGTTCCGAAGGTGGTATTGATGGATTGAAACCTTTTGGATTGTTCTACTTTAATAACCGGAGGTAGATCCTCGATATCGTCAACTTCCGCAGTAGGAATAAGATTTGCATTCTGTTGATTATATGCCGGCAAACTTTCCAGGAAGAACCTGTAGCCTTCATTCCCTATAACTCCCATCGCCAGCGATGACTTTCCCGAACCTGAAAGTCCGGTAAGAACTATCAATTTATTCTCGGGAATCTCAAGGCTAAGATTCTTCAGGTTATTCTGGTAAGCATTGATGATGCGCATAGATCTGTCTTTCTTTTTCAAAAATTAAAGATATAGAGAATCTTATAGCTCATCAACCTATCTGCCGAGAATTGCTTTTGGACTATTTTAAAGCATGATTCTGTTAATCTACGGATCAAAGGCTCTCATAATCCTGGAGAATTAGACAACTTTTACATATTTGGAAGACGCTCTGGAGAACCGTACTTTCGACCCTGTAAAGGCAATGCTACAACCAGCGTTATTAATAGTACTATTACATGAATAAAGCCAAAATACCGGACAATGAAGATCTGAGATTACGAAGTGTACGACAACTTGGCTTGTTAGATTCACTTCCGCAGGAATCATACGATACTATTACCACTCTGGCCAGTGAGATTTGTGGTACATCTGTAGCGCTGCTTACCATTCTGGATAAGGACATTCAATGGTTCAAGTCTAAAAAAGGTCTGGGAGCAGATCAAACCGGCCGTGATGTTTCATTTTGTGGACATGCAATATTAAAACCCAATGAAGTCTTCGAGGTGGATAATGCTCTAGAAGATACTCGCTTTGAGGACAATCCACTGGTTCTGGATGAAGAAACCCATTTTAGATCCTATGCTGGCGTTCCAATTTTAAATAAACAAGGATTGCCGCTTGGAACGCTGTGTGTGATCAACAAAACACCTAAAAAATTAAGCATACATCTAAAAAGATCTTTAATCGCTTTGGGTAAACAGGTAGAGATCTTATATGAATATCACCTTCAAAACACCGAACTAAAAAAGGCACAAAATAATCAGCTTGAAAATAACAAGATCCTTCGGGAATTTGCTGGTAATGCGAGCCATGATCTTAAAATGCCCCTGGCCAACATGATTATCACCTCAGATATTGTAAAGGCAAAATATGCCAGCGTACTCGATGATAAGGGAAAAGAATATCTCGATTATATAAAAAATTCCGGATTAAAATTAAGTGAATACATCACTGGTTTACTGGAATATTATTCTGAAGATGGTTCAAAAGCTTCGGAAGTAAAAGAATTCTTTCTGAATGATCTACTTGAAGATACCATTGATCTATTGCATATAGATTCCAATTGTGATATTCGCCTTCCGGTAGAAAATCTCAATATTCTGGGAAATAGTGCAGGATTAGGGCAAATAATGATGAACCTGATTAGCAGCAGTTTAAAATACAATAATGCTGAAGAGATCGTGATCGATATAGACTGTATTGAGAATGAAGAGTTCTATCATTTTTCTGTTACCGATAATGGGATTGGTATTCCTGAAGAAAACCTGGATCAAATCTTTGAGCTATTTACTGTCATTAACGTAAATGGTACACCAGATGAGCGAGGTCATGGAATTGGACTAAGCACAGTACAAAAACTGGTGGATACCATGAATGGAGAAATTTCGGTAAAAAGCACACTAAATAAAGATACTACCTTTAACTTTTCCATTTCAAAACCTGAATTTAACCAAATTCAGGCAAATTAAAATTCATAATCTTCCATATCCATTTCCAGAATTCGAAATGAAAAGGGAAGGGTCAGTTTTGTTAAGAATTTTAAAAGACAGACCACTTACTGTTATAATTCTCCTAAAAATATTCTAACGACAAACAGGCGATCCTATATCGCACACTTGTTTCATTTTTACTTGCTAATTTTAATTCAACCATATTAATAAATTAATTAAAAGATGAGCGAGAAAGAGAAGGATAAAAAATCCCAGGATCTCACAAGGGATACCAAGAATGCCGAAGGTAAAACAATGACTACCAACCAGGGTGTAAAGGTAAATGACACCAACAATTCCCTGAAAGCCGGGGAAAGAGGAGCTACTCTCCTGGAAGATTTTATTTTAAGAGAAAAAATTACCCATTTTGATCATGAAAGAATTCCGGAAAGGATCGTTCATGCGAGAGGAAGTGGTGCTCATGGATATTTTGAACTATATGAAAGTATGGACAAATATACCAAAGCTCCCATTTTCACAGATACCAGCAGAAAAACTCCTGTTTTCGTAAGATTCTCAACCGTGGCAGGTTCTAAAGGCTCTGCAGACCTGGCGAGAGATGTTCGTGGATTCGCTGTGAAATTCTATACAGACGAAGGAATTTTTGATCTTGTAGGAAACAATATGCCGGTATTTTTCATTCAGGATTCCATGAAATTTCCTGATCTGATTCATGCGGTAAAGCCTGAACCAGATCGTGAGATACCACAGGCGGCATCTGCTCACGATACTTTCTATGATTTCGTTTCCCTTACTACGGAAACCTTGCATAACCATATCTGGGTAATGAGTGATCGTGCTATTCCAAGAAGTCTGCGAATGATGGAAGGTTTCGGAATTCATACTTTTAGATTAGTTAATGCTGAAGGCAAATCTCATTTCGTTAAATTTCATTGGAAGCCATTATTAGGTACACATTCAGTTACCTGGGATGAAGCAGTAAAAATTCATGGAGCAGATTCCGATTTTCATAGAAGAGACCTTTGGGATGCGATCGATGCGGGACACTTTCCAGAATGGGAACTTGGTCTTCAAATCATTCCTGAAGAAGATGAACATAAGTTCGAATTCGACATTCTGGATCCAACGAAACTCATCCCTGAAGAAATAGTGCCGGTACAACGTATTGGTAAAATGACCCTAAATCGTAACCCAGACAATTTTTTTGCAGAAACTGAACAGGTGGCATTCCACCCAGGTCATATCGTACCCGGAATAGACTTTTCCAACGACCCATTACTACAAGGTAGATTATTCTCGTATACAGATACGCAGTTATCGAGGCTTGGAAGTCCTAACTTCCACGAATTACCAATTAACCGCCCGGTGAACGAAACGCATAACAATCAGCGTGACGCTCATATGAGAATGACGATCAACAAAGGAAAGACTGCATATTTTCCTAATTCCATTGGTGGAGGTTGCCCACATCTTGCAAAAATGGCTGAGGGCGGATTTACTCCTTATGAAGAAAGAATTGATGGTAGAAAGACGCGAGCTAGAAGCGAAAGCTTTAATGATCATTATTCTCAACCAGCGCTGTTCTACAGAAGTTTAACCGACTGGGAAAAAGATCACGTTGCAAATGCTTATACGTTCGAAATAGGAAAATGTACCTACGATCATATCAAGGAACGTATGCTTTATATCATCAATCAGATCGATGAGGATCTTGCAGCTAAGGTTGCTGAAGGATTGGGTATGGAAATTCCAAGTAAAGTTGAAGGTCCGGTAAACCAGGCTATAGGAGCAGATGCCGATGTTGAAAAGCATCAACCACCTAAGAAAAAGAATTATCTCGATAAATCTGAAGCACTTAGCCTTACTCATTTAAAATCTGATAGTATTGCTACACGCCAGATCGGTTTTCTTGTTGGAAATGGCTTTGATGGTGAGTCGATGGGGAAAATGAAAAAAGCTTTAGAAGATAAAGGAGCGATGGTTCAATTGCTGGCCCCTCATGGTGGTACTGTAAAGTGTGATCAAGGCAAAAGTCATAAAGTGGACGCTGCTTTATTAACTACGGAAAGTGTTCTATTTGATGCGATTTATATTCCGGGAGGCACTAAAAGTCTCGAAGCTTTAAACAAAGCTCCGAAAACAGCAAAGTTCATCAACGAAACGCTGAAACATTGCAAAGCAATTGCATTGGATAAAGAAGTGATGGGTAAGATCGAAAATACTTATCTGGATAAGTTCAAGGAAGATGCCGCTGTTTTAATCGATAAAGCTCCAGCAAAGTTCATTGAACAAATTGCAGCTCACAGAAACTGGTCGAGACAGAAAGAAGCAATGTCTATACCTGTTTAATTATATTCAGGAAGAAAAACCGCTGGTATTTACCAGCGGTTTTTTTATTTAAACATGTATTGGTTTCAATGATTTTTAAAAGTATATAATTATGGAAAAATGGTTTGACTTAACATTAGATTCTGCTTTAGCGATTGTAATATCCTGTCTGGGAATCTATATATCCATTATAATTTATACCAGAATATTCGGAAAAAGAAGCTTTTCAAAAATGTCCAGTTTTGATTTTGCGATGACCGTTGCTGTTGGATCGATGCTGGCCTCTACTGTACTGTCTGATTCTGTAACGCTTCCGGAAGGAATGATCGGACTCTTCTTTATATACCTATTCCAATTAGTCGCAGCCTATCTACGGAGATGGGATTTTTTCAGAGAAGCTATAGATAATTCTCCGCTGCTCTTAATGGATGGAAATGATATCCTTCATGATAATCTTACCAAAGCCAGAGTAACGGTAACCGACCTTCGATCCAAATTAAGAGAAGCAAATATCGTAGAACTTGCAGATGTAAAAGCAGTAGTTTTTGAAACAACTGGGAATATTGTGGTGATCCACTCCCATGATAAAAGACCTGTAAATGACTGGCTCTTAAAAGATGTACGTAGGAAATAAGTGTAACTAGATCTCTTCCTACATCATTGAAAGCAGAATACTATCCATAGAAGTTAAACTTTTGATAAGTCTGTAGCCATAACGAGTCATTCAACTTACATTTGCATCGTGCACGACATAATCGCATGTAGAACATCTCTTATGAAGAATTATATTGAAACTACTACCCTACAGAATATCTTCCGAATACTACTTTCTGTTTTCATGATCTACGCAGGATTTAGTCATTTAAGTTTTAACCGTGTAGACTTCCAGGCGCAAGTGCCAGACTGGGTGCCAATGAGTAAAGATCTAGTGGTAATTCTTTCCGGGATCGTTGAAATGATTCTGGGTCTTGCCCTACTCTTCTGGAAAAACCAGCGTGTCAATGTTGGATGGTTCCTGGCCATTTTCTTTGTACTGATCTTTCCAGGAAATATCGCGCAGTATGTTGATGGTAAAGATGCTTTCGGAGTGCTGGATTCAGATAGAGCAAGACTTATAAGATTATTTTTTCAGCCTGTACTAATAGCCTGGGTTTTATGGTCTACCGGCGCATGGACTGCCTGGAGAAATTCTAAGAAATGATAATGATGGAAGAAAATGAGAATCTAAAATTAGAAAATCAAATTTGTTTTCCCTTGTATTCTGTGTCCAGATTAATTACAAGGGCGTACAAACCTTACCTGGATACCATGGGACTAACTTACCCGCAATACCTGGTTCTGCTTGTGCTCTGGGAGAAAGATGAGCAAACCGTTAATCAAATTGGGAAAAAACTTTTACTAAATACCAATACTTTGTCACCTCTCATTCAGCGTATGCAGAAGAATGGTTTACTGTTACGTACCCGCTCTTCCGAAGATGAAAGAACAGTAAAAGTCAATTTGACCAGGAAGGGACTTGACTATAAAGAACAAGCCAGGAACATTCCTAAAGATCTGCTTGGAAAGCTACTTAATGAGGACGTGCAGGTTACAGATGTTATGCTATTAAAGAAAACACTTGATTCCTGGATTGAGATATTGAACAATGAAAAGGAAATGAATATAAATTCAGAAAAATAAAAAATATGAAAGCACTACAAATAAAGAAATACGGAGAAATTAAGGACGGTCTTGAATTTGCTGAAACCAGCAAACCCGAAATAGCCGATAATGATGTTTTAGTTGCTGTAAAGGCTGCTGCTCTTAATCCAATTGATTACAAATTGGTACAGGGTCATCTAAAAGATATGCTGAAATTGGATCTTCCAACCGGGATCGGCTATGATATGAGCGGAGAAATCGTCGAAATTGGGAGTAAAGTTAAAGACTTCAAAGTTGGAGATGAAGTCTATGGTCGTGTACCACAGGAATACATGGGTACTGTGGCTGAATTTGTAGCCGTAGACGCTAATGTGATCGCACATAAGCCTGATAACGTAACTTTCGAAAAAGCTTCTTCTCTGCCACTTGCCGGGCTTACCGCGATGCAGGCGCTACAAAAGGCTGATATCAAGAAGGACGATAGAATCCTAATACATGCAGGTTCCGGTGGTGTGGGTAGCTTCGCAATCCAGTACGCCAAATTCATAGGTGCTATAGTCTACACGACCACGAGTGATACGAATGTGGAATGGGTCAAAGCACTTGGTGCAGATAGAGTGATCGACTATAAGAACGAAGATTATAAGGAAGTTGCGAACAACCTGGATATCGTTTTCGATACCCTCGGAGATGATTATACTTTTGATGCTTTCGAGATCATTAAAGATGGCGGAAAAGTTACAAGTATCGTTGGACCACCAGATGAAAAAACGGCTAAGCAAATGGGAATGACCGACTATCAAATGCCTGAAAAACTCAGCAAACTTATCAAGGAAAAATCCGCTCAATATACCTTAACCTGGATGCAGCCAAATGCACCTCAACTTAAGGAAATCAAGACGATGGTGGAAGACAGAACCATTAGACCGGTTATTGACCTGGTATATTCTTTCGATAAAGCAGTGGAAGCTTTCGAGTATCTGGCTACAGGTAGAGCCCAGGGTAAAGTCATCGTAAGCCTTGCCGAAACCTTCGAAAACAAGTAATTAAATTTAGAAATTTGTTAATTAAAAATAATAGTTATGAGTAAAGGAAAAAATGTATTAGTTGCCGGAGCAACCGGAACTACAGGAAAAATTATTGTTGATCTACTTAAAAACTCTACAGAATATGAGCCAATTGCCATGGTACGCAAGGAAAAGCAACAAAAAGAATTCGAATCTCAGAATGTAAAGACTATTCTGGGGGATCTGGAGAAAGACCTGAGCCATACCACTCAAAACGCGCATAAAGTGATCTTTGCTGCTGGTTCTGGTGGGAAGAATGTTATAGGTGTAGACCAGGAGGGAGCTAAAAAGCTTACTGATGCTGCTAAAAATTCCGGAGCTTCAAAATTTGTGATGTTAAGTTCTATGGGAGCAGATGATCCTTCAGTAAGCGAAGATCTGCAGGAATATCTTCAGGCAAAACAGAATGCAGATGAACATCTAAGATCCAGTGGTATAAATTACACGATTGTAAGACCTGGATCATTAACTAACAAAGATGCTTCTGGGAAGATCAAACTAAAAGAAAAGTTTTCAGAAATGGGTGAGATTTCCAGAGCAGATGTTGCTCGTACGTTAATAGCCGTTCTGGAAGATGATGTTAGAAGTAATCAAACTTTTGAAATTCTTTCCGGCGATACTGAAATCAACAATGCTGTAAAGGCATAATAAATCAACATATTTGAAAAGAACTGAATGAACTTCAGTTCTTTTCTGTTCTAAAAAATAAACTATGAAAAGATTATTACTTTTAATCCTGATAGTTCTTTCTCAGAAAGTAACGAGCCAGGAACCGATAGTTTCCCAATCTGAAGTCGAAAAAGTGACGGCATTCAAGGGGCAGCAGGTTACAGGAATTAGCATTAGCACAAAAGGAAGGATCTTCGCGAATTTTCCGAGATGGCGAAAGAATGTCGAGCATTCTGTTGTGGAGATCGGTGAAAACAAGGAGGCTGTAGCTTACCCAGATGCCAGATGGAATAGCTGGAAAGTTGGAGAAAAGAATCAGGATTCCATATTTGTGGCGGTGCAATCTGTCATTGCTTCTGAAAATGAGTTGTTCGTTTTGGACACCAGAAATCCGCTATTTAAAGGAGTGGTGAATAATCCGCGAATATTCGTCTTTGACCTGGAATCAAATAAGCTGAAGCATATATTTGAATTAGGAAAAGATAGTTTTTACAGGGATTCTTATATAAATGATCTGCGTGTGGATAGAGCGAACGATCACATTTATTTAACCGATTCAAATCACGCTGGTCTAGTTGTTATAAATATGGAAACTGGAGAAAGCAAACGTGTTTTAAGCGACCATTACTCTACTCTGGCCGAAACTGACGAATTAACGATCAATGGGGAACAGTATAAAAACACGATACATTCAGATGGAATTGCACTAGATGAAGCGGAAGGTTTACTTTACTACCATGCCTTAACGGGCTATACGCTTTATCAAGTCCCTACAAAAACTCTTCGCGATGGATCTAAGGAGGAGATTCAGAACTCGGTAAAGAAAGTTTCAAAAACGACTGCACCAGACGGGATGATTCTAAATTCCGATGGAATGCTTTACCTGGCAGATCTCGAAAATAATGCTATCATGAGATTCGATACCAAATTGGAAGAGCAGGAAGTTCTTGCACAGGGTGAAAAAATACGCTGGGCAGATACTTTTAGTATTTACGACGGATATTTATATTATACGAATTCGAGGATCAATGAGGTGAAAGGAGATATTTCAGATATGGAATTCAGTATTTACAGGATTCAGCTATAGTCTTGAACTATTTTATAAAAAAAGCAGATCAAATTATGATCTGCTTTTTTTATGCTTTTTCGGCATGTAAACATTTAATCCGAAGATTTCCTGAATCAGAATATTTAAGTCTTATCTTGTAATTCAATGGGCGATCTTCTTTATGAAATTCTCCCGATTCCGGATCGAAACCACCATCTGTGGTAACAGATATACTTCTTATATGGTCTGCATTTATTCTATTTAAAAATTGAAATTCTTTCTTGCGCAGTTGTTTTTTGGATAGGATCGAATTGATCGTTTGCAGGTGTTTGGCTGTTGCATTCATAATATCATTTTTCGTTCGACATTTTCTCTTTTTCGTTCGACATTTCCTCTTTCTTCTCTTCCTCATCTTCCCTGGTAATCAATCTATGGTCATTTTTAAGACCAACTATGTGTATGATCGCTGTAATGGTGGTATAAAGCATCAGTACAACCGTGATCATCATTCCGCTTAATACTGAAGTACAGAATAAGCTTATCCAGTAAATCGATGAATACCAGTTTAAAGGAACATTATCTGCTTCGGTGATTTGAATATTGAATAATTGAAACATTACAATTGCACTAACTATTAGGATGGTATCGAGTTTTGCGATATCCAGCACCTGATAGTAGTGGGCGCTCTTTAACTTGGATTCAGTACCGGTACTTATTCCCAGTAAAGTTAGTAACAAGGTAAGTATCGTCGCAGAAGCAAGGGTGATCGTATTGCAAAGCATGTTTAGACCACTATGAGAGGATTCAATAAGTTCTTTAGCTTCATAACCGGAAAGCTGACCTAACAGGAATATTCCTAACCCTGTGAGTACGGTAGCTACTATTCCACCATAAATTGCCTTTCTATTATCACTAAAAAAGTTATTCATTACTCTGTTTCTAATTGGTGGAATGGGCAAACCCAGTCTTTACCGGTCGCTTTACCACTATATTGTTTTGCTTCGCTTGATAATCCAAAGTCTTCTAACATTGGATTCATACTTCCCTGTAATTCTTTATCTCGCTCTCTAATTTTGTCACGCACCTTTTCATAAGCTCCCATTTCCCTCAATTTCTCAAACTGAACATGCAGGTTAAAGGCTATGGAAGGATACGGACTCCTACGAGCCTTTCTTGAACTATTAGGATGCATCCCTACAATATAAAAAGATCTTCCGGCAATACTGAAGCTAAAATTATCATCTTCCGGATCCCGACTTACTGAAGGATCCCAGTCTACCGTATCTATTTTCTCAATTTCTTCTAATTGTTTCCATAACAATCGCTCAAATTCATCTTCTGTAGCAATAGTTGATTCCGGAAAAACTGCGATGAAAGATTTGAAATCGTTTGTCTCAAAATCATACTCTGCGATATACTTTTCAAGGTCCTTTAGCAAAATTTTGGTATGCTGGGGATCTCCCAGTTTACCGTATTGCTTGGTTTTTACATGTTCCTGGCTAAAAACCGTTTGTGCCATGATACAAGGATGATCCTCCTCAAGGATCCATTGTTCGAATTTCTCTTTCGTTTTCATCTTCATTCAATTTTAATTCTACATGTATGCAGCTTGTGGTTTGTAGGACTGCTCTATCAAATTTTTATCAGCTTTCTTCAAGATTTCAATAGTGCTTCCATCTGCCTCCCATTGGATCAATCCGAGATTTCTAAATTGCTCAAGCCAGTTCTCCATCACCCATCGTTCCCATTTATCGTAAAATATTCGTGCATTGATAACAATCGCTTCTACCTGGTGAACTGGTGGTGAATGCACCGGATGTTGCTGGTGATAAACCTTGGCGGGTGACAATATCAATGGATAAATACTTTTAAGCTGACTTATTTTCATAGCCATATCTGTATCTTCTGCACCGTAGCCTGTAAACTGGGCGTCGAAACCTTCCAGTACTTTAAATAACTGCTTGGGAATATAAAAAGCGAGGCTCCAGAAAAGCATATAATCACTGGCTTCGGCTAGTTCTTTGATTACTGGCCGGGCAGGATGTGCAGCGCTAAGTTTTTCAAGATCGTTCAATTCAAAATTCTTCGGAATGCTACTCTCAAGATAATGTGGATTACCCATAATCAATGTTTTATGAGAAAGACCTTTAGTGATTATATCATCAAAAAAATCTGGATGAGGAATACAATCCACATCGAGAAATATCAAGTGGTTAAATTTGGCATTTTGAGCGCCTATATTCCTTGCTTCAGCTATCGGAAGATTTGCGCCTTTGGAACTAATTTGAGAAACCTCAATAGGTAAATCGTGAAAAGCAGATACATCTGGTAAAACATCAATCGCCACAATTCTGATCTCATCTGGCTGCAGACTGCTTCTCTTGACACCTCGTAGTAAGTTATGTAAATGTTCTTCGCGACCTTTAACGATCGTGATGACTGTAAAATTTACTTTATTCTGCATGCTGCTGTTTTGGTTGGTTTGCAAATAATTGCGGAACTAAGGGTAATCGACCATAATTCCTGCTTATCTGATCTTTTAGTTTTTTGATTGCCCTGAGTTCATCATCCACATTCAAAGTTTTATGTTCTAATATTTCTGAATCCTCCAGATCAAATAGAGAGTTCAGATCTATGGCCAGATCAGTTTCATATAGATGAGTTGCGGTAGTTTCCTGCTCTCTGTAAGGTCTTTCTTCCGGGATCGCCACAAAAGCTTTTTTAGCCTGTAAGATTTCGGTTACGGAGTTGAGTCCGCAATTCGCCACGACAAGATCAGCTTGCTCTAATAAATTCTGAAAATTTTGAACATAACCACAGTTCTTGATTCTGGCACTACTGAAGCTTTCCTTCGGCATCCCGATAACCCTGATCTCTGCGGAAATAAAACGTTCCGGAAGTACATTGATCGCGTTAAGAAGTCTTTCGTTTCCTCCTCCCCCACTAATCACGAGGATATTTTTCACTTCTTCTGAAGCAGCCGTTATTTGTTGCCCGATCTTCCGATCGGTAATAAAGCCCAGGTAGATCGTTTTCTTCCGAAGCCAAACAGGTGTTTGCTCGCTTTCAAATTCTTCAGGGTAATATGCAAGAACAAATACAGCACCTTGAAATGCTTGTACATGTGCCGCATCATCTCTGTGACCTGGAAGTTTGACGTAAGCATAAGGTATTGATGAACTTCTCATCAACGCTGCGATTTCTACGCTTACATCAACGATCATCAATTTGATGTTCCTTTCCACAACTTCCTGCAAGATCTGCGCGCTTCGCAATTGTATAGATCTTTGTCCAACCGGACTGTAGTGCAAATAATCTGGTTCTGCAATCTGGTTTTCTTCGCTTGCTGTACCATCAGGATTTTCGTCTGCAAGCTGCACGAATTGCCCTTTCATAGCCCCAGACTTTTTTAAACTACTAAAAGTGCAGATCTCGTCACCAAAAACCTTTGCAAACAAGCGGGCAAAATTAAGATGACCACTACCATGCTGATGTGCGTAATACCCTATCATACCGCAACCTTTTTTAGCTTTTCAGAGATCATTGTTTCGTAGAGGTTTTCATAGGCATCCACCATTTGCGCCTTGTCACAAAAATCTATAGCTCTCTCACGGCAATCATTTCTGTCAAGCTTCTTACAGGATTTGATTGCATTTATAAATTCTCTTTCATCCTCAAGTTCCACAAGAAACCCTGTCTCTTTGGTCAGGATTTCAGGGGCAGCTCCTACATTAAAAGATATTACAGGCGTTCCACAAGCGAGTGATTCAGCAATTACGAGTCCGTAAGGTTCATCCCACAAACTGGTAAATAAGGTCGCTTCAGAGGAACCAATTAATTTGTTTAAACCTTTATGCTTCAGATGTCCAATATATTCGACTCCATCGAGTTCTAATCTTGGCTCTACATATTCTTTAAAATATTCAGAATTGCTAAGTGGTCCGGCCAGAACAATTCTCTTATTTGCTTTTAAAGCATAATCTATAGCCAGATGTGGGGCTTTTTCCTTGCAAATACGACCAATCCAACAAAGTTTATCTTCTTCAGCAGATTTGGAAAAAGTCCATGCAGCAGTGTCAATTCCATTATAGACTACATTTTTTTCCGGAAGTAAGTGAGCATAAGTCTCGCCTAATTTTTTACTTACTACGCTAAATTTTTCACTATGATCTCTTCCGAAGATATTTTCAAGGCCCGAATGAATGCTATCAAAAACCGGTGTATGAAAGGAAGTAAGAAACTGGTGCCTGCTACTTGCTCCCCAAATGATCGGTAGTTCATGCATACTGTGATTGTGTACCACATCATAATCTATGGATTCAATGATCTCCAGTACATTTCTATACATAAGTTCATCAATTTTGGATTCGGTCAACTCATTATTTGCAACCTGAACAATATCCAAAGAAGTCACGTCAAACTGAGGGTCTGAACCGGATAGCGCATACAAATGAACTTCGTGTCCCCGTTCCATAAGCGTTTGCACCAGCTGGTGAGTAATCATTTCCAATCCTCCGGCATACGGCTCGGCAATAGGAAATTTATTATGCGCGAGAATGGCTATTTTCATCCGGAAGTATTTTTAGTTGGTTAATCGATTTAGGTGTAAATTCGGAATAGAGATAAATTCCTGATAATAGAAAAAGCAAGCTTACCTGAAGGCTATACATGGCGATTCCAGTTTTTCCCACCGCAAATAATAACATCGTCATCATAAATAAAAGCGTTGGAATCCTGAGCGGAATATGTTTGAGACTGGAAACCGATGCAAATTTGCTGGTCGTAACAAAACTAGCCGGCATTCCTATCAACGCCATAATAGGTGAAAAAGCCATCTCAAAACTCAGTGCTAAATGGATCAGGAAGGCTTTAAAATTATATTGAAAGGTGTTTTTAGAGTTGGACAGAAATAAGAATAATTTACCGAACACGTAAATACTAAATTGACTCAGGATAAGCATTGGAATCCAGTCTGAAATCTGCCAGCTCGTAAATATTTCTGCCAGTATATAGATTAAACTAAATACAATTGGGAAGGACAATAAATTTACCCATGCAGATAATTGCATGAAAACTGATAATTTACACTGGTCTTGCACACGAAGACTGCAAAATTTCAGGAAACACTGAGTATTTCCATATACCCAGCGATGTCTTTGTTTGCGTAGATCTGCAATACTTCCCGGCATAACTCCCTGCCCTAAAATTTGATTTGAGAAGTAGGTAGTAAATTTTTCAGATAGAAATTTAATTCCCAGGTGTGCATCTTCCGTAAGGGAATCTGTAGGCCATCCTGAAACAGATAATAATGATTCTACCCTTACCATGCTTAAGGTACCGGTTGGTAAAGTGGAAAGACTACGGTTCCCTGCTTCAGCATACCCACTGAAAAAGTGTTCCAGCTCGTTGAATAATCCATGACGCTCGTGATGAAGTGTATAATGCTGAGGAAATTGAACCACTGCTGCATCTGTACCATCAATGACCGCTACAGCTTTACAAAGACTATCAGGTTTCAAAATATAATCTGCATCTACAGTAAATATATATTCCGTAGCTGGATGCATTAGTTTCAGACACTGGTTCAAAGCACCTGCCTTGTATCCAGTAAGTTTGTCAAAGTGTTTGAAGATCACTTTTTCAGGATATCTGTTACAAAATTCCCGAACCGGTTTCCATAGCTTTAGATCTGAAGTATTATTATCCAGAACTACGATCTCGTAATTCTCATAGTTAAGCTGAAGAACTGCCCGAATTGTTTTGATAACCAATTCTGAAGGTTCATTACAAATGGCAATATGTATCGAAACTCTTGGTGACTTTTGAAGCCTGGAAGATTTTGAACTAATTTTATTCTGGCGGCGGCAGAATCTAATTCTTGCGATCGATTCTACCAACATTAGAAGACTTAACAGGCTTAAAGTTATGATCAAAGTCATTTCAAAACCTACTGCAAAATAAGATATGATCATCACAATGGTCATAAAATAGCAAAGCATTAAAATGTTTTGAGATACTTTCAAAATTTCCTTTTCTTTTTACGAATTTGGTGGAAGTCGCGCTTGAAAGTGTGCGGTTTTACATTTGAGCTTAACGATATTCTTCTTATTAGGAAAGGTTTAACTTCAGATTCCTGTAGTAATAGAGACTTGTTAATATTTTAGTATAACTAAAACCGACCACTAAGAATGCAGACCATTAAAATTGCTGAAACGTCAGCCAAATCACTATTAAAAGAACTAGCATCTGTTTTTGAAACGGACTATACAGAAAATTATGGAGAAGCTTATATCGAGTTTTCCAATGAGCATGGGGATGGTATAATATCAGGAATAAATTTTCCTAACGGTGTCGGCATCTTTAGATTCGAAACAAAGTTGGAGAGTGATACCTGTTTAGATTTCCATGGTGATATGGTGCATCCTTTTAAATTTATCTATGTTATTGAAGGTCGTCTTGACCATAGGTTCCGGGATGAAGATATCGTGCATCACATAGAGAAGGATCAGTCAGTAATAATTGGGGCTAACAGAGGCAGCGGCAATAAGATCATGTTTCCTGGAGGTTTCAAGGTCTCTGCAGTAGTGCTCGATGTAGATAGAAAGAAATTTGTAGAGCAACTTACTTTTCCCCTGGAAGATATGGATGACATCTATCACAGGATATTTGCAGATACTAATGCGATGCGAACGCTATATCACCATACACAATATAGCCTTAAGATGTCTCATCTCATACAGGAATTAAGAGATTTCACAACTCCTGGATTGGAAAGGATAAGTTATCACGGGGCAAAAGCTCTGGAGCTTCTTACTTACATGCTCATGCTCTACCGGGAAGACAGTAAACCTGAAGACCATCAAAATGTACTCAGGCCAAAAGATCTGGAAAAAGTAAAACAGGTGATCTTTCAAATAGATAAGAATATCTCAGAGCTTGGCAATATTAACTCCCTCGCACAATCTGTTGAAATAACCGAAACGAAATTACAGGAAGGGTTTCAAATACTTTTTAATTGCACAGTTCATGAATACATTCAACGTAAAAGGATGGAAACTGCGATGCTGTTATTGCTGAAAACCAATAAAACCATTAGTGAGATTGTATATGAAATCGGACTCAACAGCAGAAGTCATTTTTCCAAGATCTTTAAAGAAAAGTATGGAATGACTCCAACTGCCGTAAGAAATAAGGAAAAAGTATGATCGTAAATTCTAATGCTGAAGGCTGGGAGATCTTCTCACATTCTGCACATGGATTGCTGGCGGGTAAAATTGCAGACCAACTGAAGCCAGATATTAAAGGTAGAAACTGGGTAGCTACCCTCACTGCCATCGTAGAACATGACGACCGGCAGTTAAACTTCAGAGAAAAGGATTACCTCACCAATATTGGTACTCCTCAGGATTTTCTCGACGAGGACAGAAATATTAACGAGATCATTAAAAGAAGCCGCAGGTTACTGGAACAAGCTAGACTTAAGTCTAGTTGGGTCACTATTCTAGTCATGAAACACCTGGAGTTTTTATACAAGGATCTTTCCGAAGAGAGCATAATGATTGATCGCTTTATGAATGAGATCAGTGTGGAAATACAGGAACTCATGAAAGTAAATTCAATGACTGACCAGGAGGTACATGACCTTTACCAGATCATGGTATTTGCAGATAGATGTTCACTCATACTTTGCCAGAATGGAGTACCCGCCAAAAATCGGGAACTTGAGATCAACACAAGTATTCAGAATACCAAATATGTGATCTCAAGAAATGAAGCTGATGACATCTTTATAGAGCCTTGGATTTTTGAACAGGATTCTTTCGAGTTAAGTTGTGAATACAAAATGCTGGAAAAGGCGTCATTCTCCGGAAATATAGAATTTGAAGATTGTCTTCGGAATACTTCAATTAGTCTGAGGCATTGGAAAATCAGTAAACTGAAATAATTCTTTATAGAGCTCAGCAGATTCTTTCTACATACTAATGTAGTTAACTGAAGTTTTCTAGTGATTTCAGTGATGCTAATAACTACAAAAAAGGCACGAATATGAACGCTAGGTCTGATATTGAAAAGTTTTGGAACAGGTTTCTAAGTTCTAACCCAGACTATTCTACGAACACAATTCCTCCACACTACTATTTTTGTGATAATAAGAAGGATGCAGATGAATGCGCAGACCTGGTAGTCAAAGACATTAAAAAAGCCACGGCTACTTCACTTTGGTATTTCGAGCAGCATAACGAAGTTTCACCGAAAGCTGGCGATCTTGCTATTGTAACAGACTGGATTGGAAATCCCAAAGCAATCATTAAAACTACCAAAATAGAACACGTAGCTTTTAATCAAATTACCGCGGAATTTGCAGAGATTGAAGGGGAGGGAGACAAGTCGCTTAAGTATTGGAAAGAAGTACATCAGGCTTATTATGAAAGAGAAATTGAAAATTATAGTGATGAATTTGATGAGAATATGATCATTGTTTGTGAACATTTCAGAAGAATATATAGTGAAGTATGATCTCCAAATACTAAGAAACATTTCCAAACTGTATACTGATGCGCAAAACAATAAACACCTGATTATATATCGGTCACACCCTTAGTCAATTTCCAGTATGATAAGGTTTTCTTAAAGCTTTTGGTGTAAACTAAACGATTGGTTAGTTTTGTACCAGCATTATGGCAAGAACCAAAAAATACAACGAAACAGAAGTAGCAGAAAAGGCAATGAATCTTTTCTGGAAAAACGGTTATGGCAATACTTCGATGCAAATGCTTGAGAAAGAAATGGGAATTAATAAATTTTCTATCTACTCTAGTTTCGGCAATAAAGACGGCCTGTTTTTAAAAAGTCTGGAATGTTATAAATCAAAATTGTTCGTTCTAATCGATAAACTAGTTAAATCTACAGAAGGTATTCCAGCTATTAAGGAATACTTTTACGACTTTGTGGATTTTACGAGGGACACTAAGAATGGTAAAGGTTGCCTGGTCACGAATACCGCGAATGAAATTGGTCTGGAAAGCGAAGAGAAAATTCCGCAGGTTTTAAAAAGTTTTACCGATGAGATCAAACAGATTTTTGCTGATAAACTAAAAGTTGAAAGAAATTACGATCTGGATAAAATCGAAGAACAGGCAGATTATCTTTTAATTTCGATGTTCGGACTTTCCTCTGCCACCAGAATATTTACTGAAGATCAATTGGAACATTATATTAAGAACATATTTAAAAACATATAAAAAAATTTACCCTGAAACTAAACGATCGTTTAGATACGATCATATATTTAATTAAAAATTGATAATTATGAATACTGAAAAGAACACAGATTTTTAAACTGTACACACTAAAGAATCTGCTCCTGAAGGAGGGAAAGCACTTTTGGAAAAATCTGAAAAAGCTTACGGATATGTACCTAATCTGCATGCAGTACTTGCAGGTTCACCATAATTACTGGATGCATACCACTTGCATGAGCTATTTTCCAATTCATCATTTAACAAGGATGAATTAACTGTTGTATGGCAAACCATAAATGTGGAACATGAATGCCACTATTGTATGCCTGCGCATACTGCTATTGCCAAAGCGATGAAAGTTGATGATGCTATTAGCAATGCGCTGCGTGATAAGACTGAACTACCTTCAGAAAAGCCGGAAGTTCTTAGAAATACAACCCTGGCGCTTACTAAAAATCGTGGAAATATTTCAAAATCTGAGATCCAGGAATTTTATGATGCTGGGTATCCTCAAAGACAGTTACTGGATATCGTACTTGGACTTTCTCAAAAAGTAATTAGTAACTACACGAATCATATTGCTGAAACTCCTATCGATAAAGGTTTTGAGCCTTTTAAGTGGAATGCCTAATATTACAGGCATATTAGAAAAAAAGCAGCCCCTTCAGGGCTGCTTTTTTTATGCATTAGATTCAGGTTTCTCTATTTTACAGCATTGCGGGCAAAGTTCTACATGCTGGTAGTGCTTTTTCGCCTGCGTTAGTATCAGTTCCATATCACTTCCTCTTCCAACTTCCAACCTGCCATTCACATCTGGCAATACCTCGCAATTTTCGCGGTGTAGTACATGATATTTCCCGAACTTCATTCGCTTTTCGACATAATAGACATGGGTTTTATGGCCTGGTCTAAACCAGTTTAACAGGCTATCGAAAAGTTGTTGTGTTTTCATAGAATTATTTATGGAAATATAACTTCTCAGTCTGGCATAGGTGTTTCAGCTATTTTAATAAAAGCGGGCTAGCATTATCTCTTTGTTAAGCACACGATTGGCAGTAAAAATAGCTTTAGGTGACCAATGTTACTTCTGCTTTCATTTTGCAGTCCTATCTTTGCTTTATTAAACGCTATAATTATGAAAATCGAACAAATTTATACGGGATGCCTGGCTCAGGGCGCATATTACCTTGAAAGTGATGGAGAAGTCGCTATTATAGATCCGCTAAGGGAAGTTCAACCTTATCTTGACAGATTAAATGAAGCTGGCGCAAAACTCAGCTATATTTTTGAAACACATTTTCATGCCGATTTTGTTTCGGGTCACTTAACACTATCAGAAAAAACAAACGCACCTATCATCTACGGTCCAGAGGCGAATCCAGAATTTGAAGCGATCGTCGCTGAAGATGGACAGGAGTTCAACCTTGGTAAGTTGAAGATCAAAGTGCTTCACACTCCGGGACACACCATGGAAAGTACCACCTATTTACTGAAGGATGAGAATGGGAAGGATCACGCATTATTCACAGGTGATACACTTTTCCTTGGAGACGTTGGTCGTCCCGATCTTGCGCAAAAAGCCGCAAGTATGACCCAGGAGGAACTCGCAGGAATACTATTTGACAGTCTTAGGGAAAAGATCATGCCTCTTGCAGATGATATTATAGTATATCCCGCCCACGGTGCAGGTTCTGCCTGTGGAAAGAATATGATGAAGGAAACAGTGGACACCCTGGGTAATCAAAAGAAAATAAATTACGCTTTGAGAGCAGATATGACCAAAGCTGAATTTGTAAAGGAAGTGACAGATGGTTTGCTTCCTCCTCCTGCCTATTTTCCAATGAATGTTAAACTGAATAAAGAAGGTTACGAAAGTATCGATAAAGTGATGGCTAAAGGATTACAAGCACTAAGTCCTGAAGCATTTGAAGCAGCAGCGAATGAGACTGGTGCGGTTATGCTGGATATTAGACATCAGGATGAATTTGCAAAATCACATATTCCTGGCTCGATATTTATAGGTCTTGATGGCAGTTTCGCTCCATGGGTGGGCGATCTAATCAAGGATGTTGCACAAACAATTTTACTAATCGGCGATGAAAACAGAATCGAAGAAGCAATCACCAGACTGTCCAGGGTAGGTTTCGATAATACCATAGGCTATCTAAAAGGTGGTTTTAATTCCTGGATCGAGGCTTCTAAAGAAACTGATACTGTGGAAACAATCAGTGCGACAGAGCTGAAGACAATTGTAGAACATGCACCTGTTTTTGATGTTCGAAAATCAGCTGAATACCTATCTGAACACTTGCCAGGTGCAGTCCATACCTCTCTTTCAGAAATAAATGATCACCTATCGGAATATCCTGAGAATGAGAAATTTTATCTTCATTGTGCCGGTGGTTACCGTAGTATGATCGCTGCTTCAATTTTAAAAAGCAGGGGAATTCATAACCTGGTCGATGTACAGGGTGGTTTTAAAGCCATCAGGGAAGCTGGTCTCAATACAACTAACTACGTGTGTCCTTCTACATTATAAGCGATAAACTTCTAAATATTTAAGGCGGTCTCTGATCGCCTTTATTTTTGTAGAACCAGTGTAGTCATCGCTCTAATATCCTGAACATTCGTAGTCTTTATAGGTTCCAGCAATTTAAGATCGTATTTGTCCAGCAATTGGGAAATAGTCTCTCTGTCTAAATAAAAGCCTGCTTTTCTATCATTATAAGCATCGCATAATTCTTCTGTAGTTTCCAGCAGACCAATATTAGAAGCTGTTCTAACTAAAATACTTCCTGTGGGCTTTAGAACTCTTATCAATTCTGAAAACATTCTATAAAAATGAGTTTTATCTTCAGCAAAATGAAGTACAGCGCTGCAAATGATATGATCAAAATGAGCATCTGGAAATGGTATTTCTGAAAGCCTTGCATGCATCAAATTCTCCTTTAAATTTGGATAGATTTCCCTGGCGATGCTCAACCTTTCAACGTCCATGTCAATTCCCCAAATATCATAACCAAAGCCGGCGAACCATCTTAGATTTCTTCCTTCACCACAACCTTCATCAAGTATTCTGTCATTGCCCTTATACCTCTGCTTCATGATCTGGTCGAGCAGGTAGATATCCATATTTTGTATGTACTGAAATATTTGTGATTCTTGCATCTGAGTCTTATTTTCGAAACAAAGAGAGAAGCAACTAATGTTACTCAATAGGTCGCTAATCTATCTTACTTTAGTGAAAAAATTAAATGAACCTCTTCCGAAGATTATTTCGAAGTCAGCAAACCACCAATCATAACATAATCAGGTTAGATCCGGATGATTTTAAAAAAGCCATTTCCAAAAATTCCGGGAAAATTATCGATGTACGAACTAAAAGAGAATTCGCTACGGGTGTTATTCCTGGCGCGATCAATCAGGATGTTATGCAAAAGAATGATTTTCTACAAGCATCATTGCAATGGTCAAAATCTGAGCCTGTTTATCTTTATTGCCAGTCTGGAATGAGAAGCCTGAAAGCAGCCAGAATTTTGTCGCGCAATGGATTTACAAAAATTTATGAGCTAAGAGGAGGAATTTCAGGTTATGATCTCTAAACAAAATTCATGGGAAAAATAAATTACGCATTTATCTTAATTACATTTTTGGCCTTTACAATTTCGGGTTATGCCCAGGAAAGACAGGAATACGGCAGCTGGAATGCAGCTTTTCTAACTAAGAATATTGGCGAGGACTGGAATGTAAGGCTGGAGTATCATCATCGTACCACCTCTTTTTTAAAGTATCATGAACAAACTGTAATTCGCCCATCTGTCAATTATCGACTTGATAGTATTTTTAGTTTTGCTGCCGGGTATAGTTATCTCCACAATGATCAAAATATAAATATCGCCAAACCAGATTTTTACGAACATAATCTCTGGCAACAGGTTGCGCTGTCCCACGAAATTGGTTCAATGAATTTTAATCATCGATTGAGAGTTGAAGAACGATTTATCGATGCGATCGTAGAACGTAATGGCCAGCAGCTAATTGATGGTAGTAATTACCGCACTCGATTAAGATACCGCTTGACAGCAAGTATAAATTTGTTGAAAAATCCGAACATATCTCTGGTCGCTTACGACGAGTTGTTTCTAAATTTTGATTCCGGGATCTTACCAGATACTGTAGATCAAAACTGGGTTTTTATAGGACCGCAAATAGGAATTGCGAAAGGCCTGAACATCACCTCTGGCTATCATTATATAGTGTTACCTCGATCTGGAAATGACCTGCACAGGCATATCTGGGATACCATTTTAAGTTATACTTTCTAAAATGATGCGCTCAAAGAATTTGCAGGTGAAAGATTACCTTTTCTTGAGCTTGCAATTCTTATTATTCATTGCGTATTTCATACCGGTAGATCTCTTGAGCTTGAGCATAAAGCTGCCAGATTGGTTAAGAATCATCATCTTAGCTCCCGGCATCTTTGGAATTGGGCTGGCTTTATTTACGCTATTTCAATTACGAAATATAATGTCGGTATTTCCTACACCAGTAGATGGCGGGAAATTGATAGCCAGTGGAGCATTTTCGATATCCAGACATCCCATCTATACTGCAATAATTCTCTCTGCTTTTAGCTTCGGAATTTTCTTTGAATCGGCATTTCGACTAATAATTACACTATTGCTATTCATATTATTCTATTTTAAATCTAATTATGAAGAGCAACTATTACTACTGAAATATCCCGAATACTCAAATTATAAAAAGACTACCAGAAAGTTCTTATAAAAAAAGCCACTCTGCAGAGTGGCATTTATATTCAGCAGCTTTAAAGACTACTCTTTTATACTCTATGAATATTGAATTCCAATGGTTCCTGCAAGCTGGTTTTTCATCTGAATACCATTCACATCCTGGTACAGAGGCAGCTTTACTTCAACACCCACTCTCAGGTTCTTTAATGTACCGGTTGGCACGTAAAAATTGCTTCCTATACCCAGATCTAACTGACTTCTACCCGAATTCATAGTATCGAATAAGGGCATCATGATAGGGTTCATTGCTGCATCTACTCCATCGATCTCCTGTTGATCGAAGTAACTTAAACTACCTGAAACACTCCAGCTTTGGAATAGACTATAAGCTGTCCATGCAACTACATCAAATCGATTTCCTAAAGTATAATCCTGAGAATTTTCACCTAATCTAAATTTGAATTTTGGCTGTAAACCCCAGGAAAGTTTATCAGTTTGCCCAAGATAAGTAACTCCTATAGCTGGATCTAGCGTACCACTACCCAATTGCATGGGGTATGCAAGTCTCGCATTTTGCATCATTGGCGTATCACCGGACTGCTCCAGATCACCGGTAGGAATTGACACACCAATATTAGCATGCATTTTTTGCCTGTTCTTATCGTAAAAGTTCACTAACGCATTAATGGCTATGTCTCCAAAACCTGAAGATTCTGTAGTGAAATCCATGCTCATTTTAGATCTTAAATCCATATCATTATCGATATAGTTTATCATAGCCGCTAGCGTTACTTTACTAGAAACGGCATACATTGCTCCAATCATATGCATATCCATGCGCATATCCTGAGGAACCGCCATATACCTGTCGAATACTTCACCATTTTCGATCTCATCACTACCATTTATCAATCCATCCATCCACATTGGCATATATCGGTATGAGAGCATAAACTCACCCTTGTTATGAGTATGATCACCCATAATACTTATTGGCGCATGTCCATCTGCCCTGTTACTACTCCACTTCTCCTGTGCTACCATCATATTTGAGCACAGCAATACTGATCCCAGAAAAGGGATTAAAAATTTCTTCATTTCTTGATATTAAAAATTGACTTATTTCTTACACGGAAAGCAGAAATTTCCGCGGAGGAGGCGAAGGAATTTCAGTAATATATTCTGTGGCGACCATTTTGTAATCAGGTAAGAGTTGACTACAACATGTAACTAATTGAGTTGTTTTGATCTTAGTTCCCTGATGAAAATACAGCGGTAAAGGTTTATACCTGTAATCGACCAGTTGTTTTTCTGAAGTGTCATTCTTTACAATAGAACTTCCTAAAAGCTGATCTTTTAGATAACATTTTCCATCACATTCAAGTTCGGGTTTATCCTTATTGATACATAGAACCTCTACTATATAATCATAATTGATAAAATATTCAAAAACCGGAAGTACGGGTGCTAACATGCCCCAGATAAAGAGGGAAAGTACGAATAGACTGAAGGACTTTTGCATAGTCATTTTTCCGACCGCTAAGATAGGATGAACCAAGGCTTGAAAAATAGAATTCACTGGAAAAAACGATGATCCAGAATGTTAATTTATTCCAGTATTGCCAGAACCTGCGTAAGTTCAGCTCGGGTATTCCAGAGTTTTTCCTGTACGCTAATTTGCTTCAGTTTTGCGCTTATCAAACTCTTTTCCCGGGTATTGACAAGGAATACAGAACTCTCGCCAAGTTGCAACTTTCGTTCTTCAGCATTGAGCATGATTTCGTAATTTTCTACCAGTTGATTGATCATCAAAACCTGCTCCTGGTAGGACAGAAATTGCTCTTTCAATCCTCTTATTTTATTCTGAAGATTGAGCTGTTCACTATATAATTCTAATTCTGCATCCTGAAGTTTGATTTTCGATTTTTGTAGA
>NZ_CAJWRQ010000035.1 GCF_913046405.1 uncultured Christiangramia sp. | reverse complement strand
AAACAAAGGGATTGTAATTTTCTAAGCATATTATAATTTTAAAAAGTGACCTCAAACCCTAAAGCCTGAGGTCACTATCAACCAACAACTAACTAACTATGAAAAAACTAAATTTTAATTAATTCCAGCCGCCACCTAAGGCTTCGTAAAGATCGACAATTGATTTTAATTGATTGTACTTTGCGTTAGCAAGATCTAAACTGGAATTTAAGGCATTCTGTCTTGCCGTTAAAACCTCAAGGTAATTGGCAAGCCCATTATTCAGTAACTCTTCGGAATAATCTGTCGCAAGATCATAAGCTTTGAATTCTTTCTGTTTTACATCGATCTTTTCTGAAGCAGCCTCGTAAGAATACATGGCATCTGAAACTTCTTTACTCGCCGTTAGAATCGCTCTTCTAAATTCAAGTCTGGCCTGTTCCTGTTCTGCCTGTGATACTTCATATTCAGTTCTAATAGCTCTTCCATTCAAAATAGGCTGAGCCAAACCGCCAATTACGGTAGCGAAAAGTGAATTAGGATCAAAAAGATCTCCTTTATCTAAAGCCTGTAATCCACCAGTTGCACTCAAAGTAAGCGAAGGATAAAAATTGCTTTTCGCAACATTGGTCAATTCAAATGCATTCACCAGATTATATTCCGCGGCAATGACATCTGGGCGGTTACGTAATAGTTGTACCGGAACACCAATATTAAGATCTGTCGTGATCTCCTGCTCGTCCAGGTTGGACCTTTCAATCAACATCGGCGCTTCACCCAGAAGTATAGAAAGTGTATTTTCAAGTAATCTTGCTTCATTTTTAAGGTCTATCAAGATAGCTTTTGCGGTGTATAGCTGCGCTTCAGTTTGCTGCACCCCAACTTCAGTAAGAGTTCCAGCTTCCTTTAAAGCTTTTGTAGTTTCAAGGCTATTCGCCCTGGTCTCCACCGTTCTTTCAGTAATCGCGATCTGCTCGTCCAAGGTCAGCAATTGATAGTAGGTTGAAGCTATATCTGAGATCAACCTTGTTTTCACTGCCTGATGTGCCGCTATACTTTGCAAATAACTGGCATCGAAAGCACGTTTTCTACTTCTAATCTTACCCCAGATATCTGCTTCCCAGGAAAGATCTGCACTTAATTGATACTGGTCCAGTGAACTAAACAAACTACCAAACTGGCTATTTTGAGAAAGTTCCTGGTGAGTAAAGGTAGCATTAGCTCCCAGAGTTGGAAGATAACCAGCTTTACCTTGTTTTACGTAAGCTTCCGCAGCATTGATCTGTTGCATTGCCACGCGAATATCAATGTTATTTTCAAGGCCTTTAGAAATATAATCCTGTAAGATCGGATCTGTAAACATCTCCTTCCAGGAGACATTTGCCATATTCAAACTATCCTGGTCTATCTCATCGGTTCTGTAGTTCGCTTCTTCAATTACCTCTGGTTGTTCGTAATCTTTAGCAACAAAACAGGATTGAAGGCTAAGGAGTACAACTCCTACCAGACCAAATTTCATGTTATATAATACGTTCATTTTCAATCTTATTTAGTTTCAACAGCTTCAGGTTTCTTACCTACTTTTTCCTGCAACCACTGGAAGAGAATAAACAGGATAGGAATTACGAAGACTCCCAGAATAGTTCCAATTAATAATCCTCCGGCAGCACCTGTACCAATAGAACGGTTTCCTTCTGCACCAACTCCTGAAGCAAGTACAAGCGGTAGCAATCCAAGGATAAAGGCAAAAGAGGTCATAAGAATTGGCCTTAACCTGGATTTTGCTCCATCTATGGCTGCATCTACGATCGATTCTCCCTGTCGTCTTCGTTGCAACGCAAATTCCACAATTAAAATTGCATTCTTGGCAAGTAAACCTATCAGCATGATCAATGCGATCTGGAAATATATGTTGTTCTGCAATCCTGAAAATTTTGTGGTGATATAAGCACCAAAAACTCCAAGAGGTAATGAGAACAGCACTGAAAACGGCAATAAATAACTTTCATATTGTGCCGCCAGCAAGAAGTAAACGAACACAATGGATAATAGAAATATCGTGGTCGTTTGGTTTCCGGCGTTTACTTCCTCCCGGGTTAGACCACTGTAAGCAGTCGTATAATTTTCAGGAAGTGTGCTGGCAACTTCTTCGATTGCTGTAATCGCATCTCCTGAACTAAAACCTGGATTGGTCGCACCACTGAGCTTAGTAGAGTTGAACAGGTTGAATCGGGTTACAGATTGTGGTCCATAAACTCTTTTAAGATTCACAAACTGTGTTATTGGACTCATTTCTCCGGAAGACGTACGAACGTAAAGCTTATTAAGATCAGATTTTTGTGCACGATCTTCAGGATAAGCCTGTACGTAAACCCGGTATTGTTTTCCGAATTTAGAGAAATCGGCAGCATAAACCCCTCCAATATATCCCTGAAGGGTACTGAATATTTCATTTATCGTAACGCCTTTTTCTTTAGCTAAGGGTACATTCAATTCCAGTTCGTATTGAGGATAATTGGTATTGAAAGAACTTTGTGCATATTGAATCTCAGGTCTTTCAGAAAGTTTCCTGATAAATTCCTGGTTGGCTTCATCCAACTCATTAAAACCAGCCCCAGATCTATCCAGTAAATTCACTTCGAATCCTGATGAATTTCCGAAGCCGGGAATACTGGGAGGTGAGAAGAAAATAATATTCGCCTCCGGGATGGTTGCCGCAACACCGAACAACTTTCCTGTAATGCTTTGAACAGATAATTCATCGCTGTCACGCTCTTCCCAGTTATCCAGTTTAATGAATCCAAGTCCATAATTACTTCCTGCACCACTAATTAAACTTCTACCGGCAATTACTGAAACTCCCTGAATACCTTCAATGTCTTTCACTTTCTGGTACAGGAGATCATTAACTTCCTGGGTTCTGTCTATGGAAGCACCTGCTGGTAGTTCCAGATTTACGAATATAAGTCCGCGATCTTCATCTGGTACAAACCCTGAAGGAGTTGTAGAAGCAGACCACCAGATTCCACCAATCGTGAGGATAAGGATCAAAGCGGTCACCCATTTGTTCTTGTAGAGAAACTTCAGCGATCTTCCATATCTTTCAATAGTCGCATTAAATCCGCGGTTAAATCCATCATAGAACTTCTGAAGGAAACTTTTCTTACCATTTTTCTTTTCGTCATGAGTCTTCAGAAATAATGCACACAGAGCAGGGCTCAGGGTCAAAGCGTTTACTGCAGAAATAAATATTGCTACGATTAAGGTGATTCCAAATTGCTCGTAGAACACACCAGTTGGTCCCTTAATGAATGTCACCGGAATAAATACTGCTGCCATAACCAGGGTGATAGAGATGATCGCTCCAGAAATTTCGTTCATGGCTGTGGTAGTAGCTTGTTTGGCACTTTTAGCACCTTCATCCAGTTTCGCGTGGACGGCTTCCACCACCACGATGGCATCATCTACCACAATCCCGATAGCCAACACCAGCGCAAACAAGGTTAATATGTTGATACTATATCCAAAAAGGTTCAGGAAGAAAAAAGTACCAATAATAGATACCGGAACCGCAATGGCCGGGATCAAGGTCGACCTGAAATCCTGTAGAAATATGAATACAACCAGGAAAACAAGTATAAATGCTTCTATCAGGGTATGTGTCACCTTGTTGATCGAGGCGTCCAGAAATTCGTTAGTATTGTACGGTACATAGATCTCCAGACCTTCAGGAAGATCTTTTTCAACTTCTGCCAGTCGGTCTTCGATTTCCAGGATGATATCACGAGCATTGGAACCTTTGGTCTGGAAAACACCCATGTTTACCGCAGGATATCCCTTAGTCATGGAGCTTCCGCTATAACTCTGAGCATCGAGTTCGATCTCAGCAATATCTTTAAGTCTTAGAAATTCTCCATTTCCAAGAGCCTTGATCACGATATCGCTGTATTGCTCCTCAGTATTGTACCTACCACTGTATTTAATAGTGTAGTTAAAAGCTTTACCGTCATTCTCACCCAGAGAACCGGCAGCAGCTTCCAGACTCTGCTCATTCAAAGCAGCGATCACATCTGTTGGAACAAGGTTGTATGCTGCGAGTTTATCAGGCTGTAGCCAGATTCGCATGGCATAATCCTTACTTCCAAAAACCTGAACATTCCCAACACCATTTACCCTTTGGATTTCAGGAATTACATTAATCTTTAAGTAATTCTGAATAAAAGTATCGTCAAAATCCTTGTTCTTACTCAAAAGAGAAAAGAACATTAGTGCACTCGTTTGTTGTTTCTGGGTAGTTACACCGGTTTGTTTAACTTCTGCAGGTAATAGAGGGTTTGCACGGGCCACCCTGTTTTGTACGTTTACCGCAGCAATGTCTGGATCTACCTGTTGATCGAAATAAACTGTGATCTCTGCAGTACCATTATTAGTAGCCGTTGAGGTTAAATAGGTCATTCCCTCCACACCGTTGATCTGTTCTTCAATAGGAATTATCACACTTTCCAGTACCGTTTCTGCATTAGCACCTGGATAAGAAGTGCTCACGGTAATTGTTGGTGGTGCAATGTCAGGATATTGCGTGATAGGAAGGTTGGAAAGACCAAGTACCCCCAGGATCACGATAATGATGGAAATCACCGTAGAGAGTACGGGTCTTTCTATAAATGTCTTTAGCATAACGTTTCTTTTTCCTGAAAATTTATCTGAATACCTTTTCAATAGGCTTAGCCACACTGTCGAAAGCGACTGGTTGAGGCTTTATTTCGGTATCTGGTCGTAGTTTTGCCAGCCCTTTCGCTACAATGGTATCTCCCTGTTTTACTCCAGATTTTATCACATACAAATTATCTATGCTCGTTATGATCTCCAGGGTGGAACTGCTCACCTTATTTTCGGCTCCAAGCTTATAGACCAAAACGTTGCCCTGTCTCTCAAAGGTGGATTCCTGCGGAACTATCAATGCATTTTCGTAGGTCTTAGGAATTCTTATCTTACCGCTGTTTCCATTGGAAAGAAGTCTCGAAGGATTGTCAAAAACTGCTCTGAAGGAGATAGAACCTGTATTTTCGTTTACCTGTGAATTAATGGTTTCGATCTTACCTTTTTCAGAATAGGTTGTTCCATTGGCAAGCTTCAGTGCTACTTCCGGCATATTATTGATCTTATCCTGAACTTTTTCCCCTTCATATTCTTTCAGAAAATCAAGATATTCGGTTTCATTCATGGAAAAGTAGGCATAGACTTTACTTATATTACTCACGGTGGTTAATGGTTGAGTACTGGTAGGACTCACCAATGCACCTTCGCGAAGTCTTATGGAACCAACATAACCGTCTACCGGACTTTTGATATTGGCGTAACCAATATTTGCAGCAACACTATTGTAGCTACTTTGCGCCTGTTGCAGTTTTGCTTTTGCTGTTTCCAGCTGAACGTTACTAATAATGTTCTTCTCCACTAAAGGTTTTAGCTTGTCTACTTCTACCTGGGCAGCATTAACGTTAGCTTTCGCTGCAGCTGCATCCTGGTTAAGAGATTGAGTTTCGAGTTTGAATAGTAACTGACCTTTCTTTACTTCCTGTCCTTCATCTACCAGAACATCTGTGATGTACCCGGAAACCTTTGCACGAACCTCACTATTAATGATCCCTTCGATCTTAACGGGATAAGTGGTATAACCAGTAAGTGTTCTTTGGGGAACCTCTGTTACCGGAAATGGTTTTGCTTGCGGGGCTGCAGCTTGAGCCTGTGATTCTCCTTCATTCCCGCAGCCTGCCAGGACTAATAATAGGACGAATAAACCTGAGATTGATAACGATTTTTTCATTTCTGTTTTTCTTCTTCGATAATTAATTTTCCAGTTCCTGGTTCATTTGTTCGATTGTACGTTCCAGGTTTTCTTTTTGCAATTTTAAATGATCCATATATATACGGCCTACACCGCCAGATCTCTTGAACTTCTCTTTATTATAGGTTGAATTGAACTCATGAATTTTATCAACGACCCTGATCTCTTCTTTCGTCCTGTTCATTTCGTCGTTGAGGGTATTCTTGAGATAGGTTCTGCTTGCCCTGAAATAGCGCTTTCTATCCCCGGATTTGGTAAAGTATTCTACTTTTTTAGTTTGTAGCAGTAAATTAAGTTGTGTCGAAACAGAACTTTTACTCGCCTGGGTGATGTCGATGATCTCATCAAATGTATGACCGTCGTTAGGGGATAGGATCATAATGACGTAGATCCTTGCCGATAAAGGAGCGAGATTATGTATTTTCTCAAAATGAACCCCGATCTCTTCGATTAGTTTTCGTTTTTCTGGTGAACAACAATCCATGCAATTATTTTAAATGAGCTTGCAAAGATACAGTTGGTTCTGAATGAACCGAACTAATCAAACTTAAATGTTCGTTAAAAATTTTAGTTTTTAGATGATAGCCATGGTCTGCCCCAATTTCTGAAAAGCAAAACCTACGGGAAGATTATTTTGTTCGCAAGATATTGAGGTCTGTAGATTTAATAACATAACCAATTCTAACCATACTGGTATACTTGTCGTAATCGATAAGACTTTCAGCATAACCAGCGAACCATTCCAGCATTAAATACTGGTTTCCGGAATTATTGAATAATTTGTAGTAAACCTTTGTACCTACAGATCCTTTCCAATCTTTCAATCCTTTCCTAACCGTCACCTCGCCAATCAATAGATCTCTGAAAAAGGTCTGTTGTACTTTGACTTCAGCTAAACCAACAAAATCCAGGAGATCAGGATGATTTTCGGTATAAGCAAAAGGAACCCATGCTTTCGCGCTTAGCATAGTGCGCCTTCCCAGTGGAGTATGAAACATTCCTGAAACTCTATTCCAGCTCCTACTAGCCAGACTGTCTCTTCCATTAGATTCATGTTCCAGCTGCAGTTCTGCCAGGGCAATAATTCTATTGGATTTATCGAATATTGGCGTCCCAACTCCCACAGCAGGATTAAAGTTGATCTCTTCAAAAGGACTGGATTTGTCATAGATATTCCAGAAAGCTTTCTGTGTATAGCTCACGAACAAATAGCTGTTAAGAGGTAGGGTTGCCCGGGAAATTAGCTGCTTAAAACTGATCTGATATTTGATATCAGAATTCATCTTGTTTGCCGACTTGTTCGTGGGTATCCCACTTATCAGATAGTTGTCATGATAACTACTAAATGAAGGCATGCTTTTGATGGTGTCATTAACTTCCTCACGAGACATTCGTTGCGCGTTGACATTTGAAGAATCGCAAAATATAAGAACGATAAGGCTTAAAAGGCCGATCTTTTTTGTAAATGACATCATATTAGGACTTTGTAGGGAATCTTTAAGGGTACAAAGGTAGCTCTTAGTTCGCGTTAAATCTAATTTGATGCATATACAGATATATAACTAAATGAAAAAAGCTCCAGATTCCAGGAGCTTTGTAAGTTTCAAAACGATATATTTTAATCGGTGTTATTCTCTTTGTAGATACCCAATTGTAGATCACCTTTCGCATTCATGCTCGCACGGTACATTCCCTCAGTATTAAATTCCATCGCCACATTACCTTTGTGGTCAATAGCAATGATCCCACCATTACCGCCCAAAGCTGGTTGTTTTTTCTGAATAACTTCACTCGCAGCTTCCTGCAGACTCATACCCTTATATTCCATCAGTGCTGAAATATCATAGGCTACAACTCCGCGAATAAAGAACTCACCCCAGCCGGTACTGGAAATTGCGCAGGTGGCGTTGTTCGCATAGGTTCCGGCTCCAATAATGGGAGAATCCCCGATCCGGTTATATTTTTTGTTAGACATTCCTCCCGTTGAAGTACCAGCTCCAAGATTTCCATTTTTATCCAGCGCAGCACATCCTACAGTTCCAAACTTTTCATCCTTTACGAAAGGGTCGTAAAAAGCAGTCTTGTTATCTTCGCGGTTTCTTGCTCTTTCCATTGCTTTAAACCTGTTTTCAGTATAAAAATATGAAGGGTCAACAATTTCGAGTCCTCTTTCTTTAGCGAAATATTCAGCCCCTTTTCCAGATAATAGTACATGTTCTGAATTTTCCATGACTTCAAAAGCCAGGTTAATAGGGTTTTTAACGTTTGTAATCCCGGCAACCGCCCCGGCATTTAGATTTTTTCCTTCCATGATCGAGGCATCGAGTTCATTGATTCCTTCGTTGGTAAATACTGCCCCTTTTGCCGAATTAAATAGCGGACTGTCTTCCATAATATTTATGGTTCGTTGTACAGCTTCCACAGCCGATCCTCCATTGGCCAGAATTTCGTGACCCGTTCTAATTGCCTCTTCCATCTTATCCTTGTAGGCCTGTTCCAGACTATCACTCATATTTTCCTTAAGGATCGTACCAGCACCACCATGGATCACAATTCCAAAATTCTGTGTTGTATCGGTTGTAGTTTTATTTTCTTCTGCTGAAGTTGAAACTTCTGATTTATTTTCTGAATTCTGATCACAGGAAAGTAAAGTGACAAAACTGAATAAGAGTAGGAGTTTTTTCATAGGTCGTATTTGTCTGAAAGTTATAAAATTTCAAATTGACTTCTGAAGCAAACTCTTAATTCAATTTTAATAGATGTTGTTCTAAAGCTTTCCGTAGTATTCAGTAATTTTAGAAAAAATCGAAATATGCCTGTAGAAGGACCTTTTAACCTGAATAAGTGGATCGATCAAAATCGCGAGCACTTAAAACCTCCCGTAGGAAATAAGAATTTATATAGAGAATCTGGCGATTATATTGTCATGATCGTTGCCGGGCCGAACGCTAGGAAAGATTATCATTATAATGAAACAGAAGAATTGTTCTACCAGCTTGAAGGAAAGATCGAGGTTCATATTCAGGACGAAGGTAAAAAGAGAACTATGAAATTAGGTCCTGGCGATATGTATTTGCATCCCGGGAAAGTGCCACATTCACCTGAAAGAAAGGAAGGTTCCATTGGCCTGGTAGTAGAACGCAAAAGACTTAATGAAGCTGGTGAGGACGGTTTGCTTTGGTTTTGTGATAATTGCAATCACAAGTTATATGAGGTTTACTTCCCTTTACACGACATAGAAACCGATTTTCTAAGGCATTTTAAACATTTTTATAATAGTGAGGAACTTCGTACTTGCGAAAATTGTGGTGAAGTAATGCCTGCCGATGAACGATTCACAGCACCGGAGGAATAGCCGTTTATTTTTACTATTTTCGCAATAACTACACAAAATAATCGATAAAAACGCAATTTAATGAGCAAAATCGCTGAAGAATTCGGGATTAAACAAGCCCTGAAAGATTTAGGTTTAAACGACGTAAATAACGGAACATCTACCGGTAAAGACTGGTTTAGTAATGGAGATATCATTGAATCATATTCACCAGTTGATGGTGAACTCATCGGGAAAGTGAAAGCAACCACCAGTGAGGATTATGAAAAAACAGTTTCAACAGCTGCCAAAGGATTTAAGGAATGGAGAACATGGCCAGCACCACAGCGTGGGGAAGTTGTACGACAGTTTAATGATGAACTTAGAAGATTAAAAGAACCACTAGGGAAACTTGTTTCTTATGAAATGGGAAAATCCTACCAGGAAGGTCTTGGTGAGGTTCAGGAAATGATTGATATCTGCGATTTTGCAGTGGGGCTTTCAAGACAATTGCATGGTTTGACCATGCATAGTGAACGCCCTGGGCATCGCATGTACGAACAATACCATCCTCTTGGAGTTGTAGGAATTATTTCAGCTTTTAATTTTCCGGTAGCAGTTTGGTCATGGAATACGGCTCTGGCCTGGGTTTGTGGCGATGCCTGTATCTGGAAAGGTTCAGAAAAAACTCCGCTTACTTCTGTGGCCTGTCAAAACATTGCAGCTAAAGTATTTGCGGAAAATAATGTGCCTGAAGGTATTTCCTGTTTGATCACCGGAGACTACAAAGTTGGCGAAATGATGACTAAGGATGAACGTGTACCATTAATTTCGGCTACAGGTTCTACCAGAATGGGGAAAATTGTAGCTAAGGAAGTAGCTGGAAGATTAGGAAAAACATTGCTGGAACTTGGTGGAAACAATGCGATCATTGTAACACCAGATGCAGATATTAAAAATACGGTGATTGGAGCTGTTTTTGGAGCAGTTGGAACTTGTGGACAGCGTTGTACTTCGACCAGGAGATTGATCATTCACGAAGATATTTATGATAAAGTAAAGGATGCTATCGTAAGCGCTTACAAGCAGATAAGGATAGGGAACCCACTTGATGAAAATAATCATGTTGGACCGCTAATTGACAAGGACGCCGTAAAAAATTATCAGCATGCTTTGAAGAAAGTTGTGGAAGAAGGAGGAACCATTTTGGTTGAAGGTGGTGTGCTTGAAGGTGAGGGTTACGAAAGCGGTTGTTATGTGAAACCGGCAATTGCGGAAGCTAAGAATGATTTTGAGATCGTACAGCACGAAACCTTTGCACCGGTATTGTACATTATGAAATATTCCGGGGATGTAAGTGATGCGCTGAAATTACAAAATGGAGTAAGACAGGGGCTTTCCTCTGCGATTATGACAAACAATTTGAGAGAAGCTGAACGTTTTCTTTCTACGGAAGGATCAGATTGTGGAATTGCTAATGTGAATATTGGAACCTCGGGTGCTGAAATTGGTGGAGCATTTGGAGGAGAAAAAGACACCGGTGGTGGTCGCGAATCAGGTTCTGATGCATGGAAAGTATACATGCGAAGACAAACGAATACGATCAATTACACTACTGAACTTCCACTGGCTCAGGGAATCAAGTTTGATTTGTAATCATTATAAACTAATTATAAACCCGCTATCCTTAGAAAGCGGGTTTTTTTATGTTATGCTTGACCGTAAATCGTTAAATCATACTTAAATACGCGACCCAATTTTGAATCAGGCTGAGATAATCTTTATTTTCGAGGATTAGAAACCAAAAGAAATTATGAGCGAATTTTCAAAAGAACAGGCTGAAAAGGAACACCAGAAAAGAACGGAAGACTTTTCTAAAGATGATGTAGGAAAGGTGATTGATGAAGAGGAAAAAATTCTCAATAAGTTCGAAACTAAAGGAAAATTGAAACGTTATCTGGATGATGCGATGATCCTTTTTTCCTTGGTTAAAGATTATGCCAAAGGGGATTACAGGGATATTCCATTTAATATCATAGCAGCGGCCGGTGCGGCACTTTTATATGTATTGTCTCCAATAGACCTTATTCCGGATTTTATACCGGTACTTGGATATTTAGATGATGCAGCAGTAATCGCTTTCTGTCTGAATTTAATGGAGAAAGATCTGGCAACTTATAAGGTTTGGAAACAAAACTTTAAGCAACTTAGCTAATTCAAAAACCCAGAATTAAAAAAAGCCGATTCGCGAGAATCGGCTTTTTTTATCTTGAAATTTAATATTAGAATCTATAGCCAATATTTAAACCTGCATTGAATTCGATAGCAGAGAACCTGTCTTTCACTTCATCACTAAAATTTCTTCCTATATTAACGAAAGGTCCTATTACGAAAGTATCATTGAAATTCCATTTGTATCCTCCACCAAGGCCAATGATAAAGGAATTCATATCTGTTATTAGATCACCATTAAATTCTGCATCTGGAGCAGCTTCGCTAAATTCGCCACTTCTGTACTTCAGGAATGGATTTACATATAAACCAGATGCGGCGTATTCTTCTCCAAAATAGTAGTTATAACCAACTTTAAAACTATTGGTTTCAAATTTTCTGGAACCACTTTCAGAATGATAGTTGATACGATCATTGATCAGGATCATTCCTTCGATAGATTGATGATCATCCAGGAATCTTTCATATCCAAACTCAACAGACGCGATCGCAATGGTATTAGCGATATTCAATTTAATCTCGTTATTTTTTTCTGTGCTCTGTGCTTGTGTAAAATTGGTAGCGACCAGGCAAGTAAGGGCAAAAATTAACTTTTTCATATGGTTATTTTAGTGCTTTGTAGCATTTGTAGATTTAAAAAACCCTGCAAGTGAACGCAGGGTTTATATTTTTTATGGAATTTCAATTATAGCATTCCGTTGTTGGAAACCCATTTAAATGTATGAGGATCCTGTGGTACTGCAATTCTACCAGCGATTCTTGTCATCCTTTCTGGCAGGGCCATCAGGTAGTCACGAGCTTTCTCTGCATCGTCATTAAGACCACGCATTTTATCAATTTCCCAATAATCGTTTAACTTCTTCAGAATATCGATATAATCCATAGTAGTATATACTCCTAATCTTTGGGCAGCATTTGAAAAGTTTTCGAAAGCTTCAGCAATTCCCTGTCCAGATTCTCTAATAAATTGAGCAGGCATTACGATCTTCTTTTTCATCATATCTACATAAGCCAGCATCATTTCACTTGGATCATGTTCGAAAATGGTCTTTACAAATTCTCTGTAAGCCATGTAATGTCTCATTTCATCCCCAGCAATGATGTTACACATTTTAGCCAGCATCTTATTTCCCTTTTGCTTAGCCAGTTGTCCTACACGTTTGTGAGAAATGTTGGTAGCCAGCTCCTGGAAGCTGGTGTAAACGAAGTTTCTATATGGGTCTCTCCCGGTTCCAATATCGAAACCATCACTAATTAGGTGCTGAGTCGTTTTTTCGATCTCTTTCATATCTACTCTACCAGAGAGGTAAAGGTATTTATTCAACGTATCACCATGTCTGTTTTCTTCTCCAGTCCAGTGTCTTACCCATTTAGCCCATGAATTGGATTCTCCTTTACTGGCATCATGTTGTTTTACACCTTCCATATCCATTAACCAGGATTCGTATGTAGGCAAAGCTTCTTCAGTCACCATATCGGCTACTAAAACCACCCAGAAGTCATACCCCAGTTCTTTAGCTTCTTCACGAATCTGGTGTACACCTTCAAAACCATCTTCAGTTTGAAGATTTGGTAGAAGGTCTGTAGGTTGCCAGATGTCTTCCACCGGGATAAGGTATTTGTCGATGAAACCCTGTACAGATTTCTCCACCGTATTCATTACTTCTAAACGTATATTATCCATTGCCATGTTGTAGTTCTTTGTAGATTTTCGAGTGCTAATTAAAGCCTGTTTGTTCAATAAATTACAATAAACGTGCAAATTTTTTTTAAAACTTCAAAATTTGCGAATTATAACCTCAAAAACTTGAACTTCAAAGATATGAATAAGGATAGAGAAGCTATCGTAAATGAATGCTAATTTCTGCCCTGTTCATCAGGATATAGCGTATAAACCGGGTCACTTTGCACGATTTCTTTGGTAATAACATTAATTGCTGTAATTGGTCCCTTAAAAGCTGCTCCAGTATCTACATTCCAGATATTTGCTTTATTCACAGGTGTTGTCTCACCAAATCTAGTCACCGGGGTATGTCCAATGAATATTTCATCAAAATGAGCAAGTCTTTTTGGATAGAACATATCACCGGGTTTGATCGAAGGATCCATAGCTAATGCCATTTCCCATAAAGTCCGGTCCCAGTAAAAGCCTTTGTCTGAATACTCATAATCTGGACCATGTAAGTTTGTAAAGCCGGCATGAACAAATAACCGATTATCATGTCGGTAGTAATTCAGCGTATCCTTGAAGAATTGAATATGAGCCTCGATCTGTTCAGGAGTAAAAGTGCGATAAGCATCGATGCTCGACTGGCCACCATGTTCTAGCCATTTTTCGTTCATTTCTCCACCTTCAAGCCACTTTTGTGTAAGATCATCATGATTTCCACGAATAAAAATACAGCTGTTCTGCTGGGCAAGTTTGATGAGGTAAGTAACCGTATTTGCAGAATCGCTCCAGCCATCTACATAATCACCCAGAAAAATCAGGGTATCCTCAGGCATCAGGTCGATTCGTTCCAATAGCTGAATTAGCGCTTTCTTTCCTCCATGTAGATCTCCAATAGCGAATGTTCTTGCCATCTTAATTATATTTTACTTTTCTTAAAATTCTCATACTGTCTTTGTAGGACTGGTAATATTCAGCTCCAAAATTCTTTAGATAAGGTCGGGCGCCTTCAAGTTTATCCAATGCATCTGAAAAATTGTTCAAATAGCAAAGTAAATAGGTAGACGGTAAATTCCGCAGATCCTTAAGATCTTCAGTATTAAGATCAATACCGTTCTTTAATTTATCCACAAGACTGCGATTGGTATTATAAATATGATATAACGTCTTTTTATCGAATTTCGGAGCTTCAAAAATAACATTACTTTCAATTTCATAGCTTCCGTTATTACCGAAACTGATGGTAACTTCCTCTAAAGGATAGTACTTAAACTGATCGTGTAACCCCAGATGTACGTATTCCAGGATCTTAAAACTGTCTTCATTCTGAATAATACTCACCTCGTCAAGAGCAGAATAGAATAGTTTCACCTGCTCGTTAATCAACTCGATATCTACCCGGGAATAATAGGATTGCTGATTGATCTTTTTCTCCCTTCCTGCCCAGCATACCACAAAATATTCTTTGAATACCTTGTAACTAGGACTATAATCCTTTCTTTTCCGCATAAAATCGAATACGCCGTCTAAAGTGTATTCTATATTATTGTGTGAATGATTTTCGATAGATGCTACCTGAGCTGAGTTTACATCATGAATTTCTATATCAAAAACCTTAGGCATGGAGATACTTCCATCCCGCATAAAAATGGACCCTCCGTAATACTTCCAGATATTTTTTCTGAAGGAACAGATCTTAGCATGATTGGGCCTGATGGTGACGAGTCCAACCACCAGGTGATCTGGTAAATGTGGAAAAGGAATATTCTCATAAGATATTCGCGGAGGATTGCTGAGGTAAGCGTTGATCAAATTCTGAATTTTACTATCATCAAAAAAATCAATGCCTACTATTTTGCTATCCTCATCTTCAACTCCAATCACGATATAAGAATTGTTTTCAGGATTGGAATTGGAAAGCGCGCAGATATGCTTCAGGAATTTCGCTTTTCCTTCCCGTTCGCCAATGTTCAATTGCCGCTTCTTATCGTAAAAGCTATTCTCATCATTATGAGCCAGCAGATTTTTAATAAGAAGTCTTTTATTGATCATGACGCAATTCTATTCGCTAGTTTTTATCTACAATAGTGCTGCTGGCCTGTGCTGTACACATCACGGTAAGGTCGGCAATGTTTACATGGTAAGGTCTGGTAACTGTAAAGTGAATAATGTCTGCAATATCTTCAGGTTGCAAGGCTTGAAAACCCTGGTAAACCTTATCAGCTTTAGCAGCATCTCCTTTAAATCTTACATCGCTAAATTCAGTTTCGGTGAGTCCGGGATTTATGGCGCCAACCCTAATTCCATTACCGTTCAGGTCGATTCGCATTCCCTGGTTGATGGCATCCACCGCATGTTTGCTGGCACAGTATACATTTCCATTTGGATATACCTCTTTTCCCGCAGTAGAACCAATATTGATAATATGACCAGATTGTCTTTCCATCATTCCCGGGATGACCGCCTTACTCATGTATAAAAGACCTTTAACATTGATATCCAGCATATTGTCCCAATCATCCATATCACCAAATTGTATAGGGTCCAGTCCATGTGCATTTCCAGCATTATTTACGAGAATATCAATCTGCCTGAATTGCTCCGGAAGACTTTCAATATTATCAAATACTTCCTGTCGATTTCTTACATCAAAGTTGAGGATATGTACCTCGGTTTCTACAGCTAGTTCCTGCTGTAATTGCTGAAGTCTTTCCAGTCGTCGACCACAAAGTATCAATTTAAATCCTTCCACTGCAAAGCGTATGGCAGTAGACTTTCCTATACCGCTTGTAGCGCCGGTTATAAGGGCTGTTTTCATATTTGAAATTTATTTTCTAAAGTAAGAAAGTATTACTTAGCATTAGGTATTCGTGTATTAAAGCGTGGTTAAGTTGAGTTAAAAAGAGTTAAATCGCTTCAAAGGCTGAAATTTAGCACAAGTATTGCCGTTCTCTCGCTGAACCAAATAAAATCAGTATATGAAATACTTAAGTGTAAGTTTTAAAAGCCTACTTGTCGCAACGCTAATTTCTGTTGGACTTGTAAGTTGTAATGATGATGATTCTGATGGATCTTCTTCTGAAATGGCTAATCTAAGCATTAGAATGACAGATGCTCCTGGAGATTATGACGCTGTTTTTATCGATGTACAGGGAATTGAGATCCAGCTTGAAGCCGATGATGATCTGGATGCGACCGATGATGATGGAACAGAAGGTAGCGAATGGGTGACTGTGGAAGATGTAAACACAGGGATCTACGACTTACTTGAACTTACTGGCGGAGTTTCACAACTACTTGCAGATACTGAAATTGAAGCAGGTTATGTAGGGCAGATGAGATTGATCTTAGGACCTGATAACACAGTGGTTGTAGATGGAGAGACTAAAGCTTTAAATACTCCAAGTGCACAACAATCTGGTCTTAAATTACAATTGAATCAGCGTTTAGAAGGTGGTGAAAATTATGCATTTCTTCTTGACTTTGATGTTGAACAATCAATTGTAGAGACAGGAAATGGAGGTTATAACCTTAAGCCTGTTATTAGATTGAGTGCAGAGGCCAACGCCGGAATGGTAGTTGGAACAACTGTTGTTCCTGCCGCTTTAAGCAGTGATGTACAGTCACTGGTTGTACTTACTGGAAATGGTATTACAGTATCGGCATACACAAACAATGATGGTGATTTTGCACTGAATGGAGTACCTGCCGGAACTTATGATGTGAAGATCACACCTCAGATTTCCTCAGGTCTTACAGTTTATACCGTAAGTGATGTGGAAGTTCGTCCAAACGAAACTACAGATCTTGGTGAGATAGAGCTATAGGTTTTTATAACATATGAATTAGAAAAGGCAGTGCTTCAAGGTACTGCCTTTTCTATTTTAACCTTTTTTTAACCAACGGAAATCCAATAAAATAACAATTTGCGACGCTTACATGTTGTACGTATATTCACGACATCAAAATCCGAAAAATCATGATGGAAAACGATTCATCTGTTGATATAGCCAGTATTAACGAAAAAATTGAAAGAGAGAGTGCTTTTGTAGACCTGCTAACCCGGGAGATGAACAAAGTCATCGTAGGGCAGAGTCATATGGTCGAACGTTTGCTAATAGGCCTTTTAGGCCAGGGACATATCCTTTTAGAAGGGGTTCCGGGACTGGCGAAAACTCTTGCGATAAACACCTTGTCTCAGGCTGTTCATGGAAGCTTCAGCAGGGTGCAATTCACACCAGATCTTCTACCTGCAGATGTAGTGGGAACCCTCATCTATAATATGAAGGAGAATGACTTCAGTATAAAAAAGGGACCAATTTTCGCGAATTTCGTACTTGCAGATGAGATAAACCGTGCTCCGGCAAAAGTGCAGTCGGCATTACTGGAAGCCATGCAGGAAAAGCAGGTGACCATTGGTGATGAGACTTTTATTCTGGACAAACCATTCCTGGTGATGGCGACTCAGAACCCGGTGGAACAGGAAGGAACCTATCCGCTGCCAGAGGCACAGGTAGATAGATTCATGCTGAAGACGGTGATCAAATATCCGAAAATGGCTGAGGAACAATTGATCATTCGCGCCAATCTCAAAGGTGCTTTTGAAAAAGTGAATCCTGTTGTAAGTCTGGAACAGATCCTGCGTGCACAAAGTGCAGTTCGTGATGTGTATATGGATGAAAAGATCGAAAAATACATTCTTGATATCATCTTTGCGACAAGAACTCCAGAGAATTACAATCTTTCAGATATCAAAGCATTAATAAGTTTTGGAGCTTCGCCAAGGGGAAGTATCAACCTTGCGATCGCTTCCAAATGTTATGCATTTATTCGTCGTCGTGGGTATGTGGTGCCAGAAGATGTTCGTGCCGTAGTACATGATGTGCTAAGACATAGAATTGGGATTACTTATGAGGCCGAAGCTGAAAATATTACTTCGGAAGATTTAATCAACAAGATCGTGAATGAAATCGAAGTGCCTTAGCGATCAAGATCGTGCACGGCCGAAGATTGGTAATAAATTTACCGGTTCATAAACATTGTTGAAGGAAGAGATGGATACAAAAGAGCTCCTAAAAAAAGTACGTAAAATAGAGATCAAAACCCGCAGACTGAGCGATCATGTCTTTGGCGGGGAATATCACTCTACTTTTAAAGGACGCGGAATGACCTTTAGCGAGGTAAGATCTTACCAGTTTGGGGATGACGTTAGAAATATTGACTGGAATGTTACCGCACGTTATAATGAACCATTTGTAAAAGTATTTGAAGAAGAACGTGAGCTCACCATGATGTTAATGGTAGATGTTTCAGGTTCTGAACTTTTTGGTACCCGCGAGCAATTTAAAAAGGACGTAGTTACTGAAATTGCTGCAACACTGGCATTTTCAGCAACAAAAAATAATGATAAGATAGGTTTGATGTTATTTACAGATAAGATCGAACTTTATATTCCGCCGAAAAAAGGGCGTTCTCATGTATTAAGGATCATTCGGGAACTACTCGAATTCCATCCGGACAATTCAGCAACAGATATTACGGGAGCATTGAAGTACCTGTCTAATGTCATGAAGAAAAAAGCGATCGTTTTTATTCTTTCAGACTTTATGAATGAGGGTTATCAGCATACCCTTAAAATTGCATCTAACAGGCATGATGTGACCGGGATCAGGATTTTTGACAAAATGGAAGAGAGTATTCCAAATCTTGGTCTTGTACAAATGCAGGATGCCGAAAGTGGTAATTATATCACGGTAGATACCAGCTCTAAATCTGTTCGCAATTCGTATTCAAAATATTATCAGGAGCGAATGGATTATTTTCTACAGAGCTTCTCTGTAAGTGGCGCGGGGACTATTAATAACCGGACAGATGAAAATTACGTAAAGAAACTACTGGGCTATTTCAAAAGAAGAGCTTAACGAATGGACTTGAATAAAATCTCCACATATCGCCAATTAATTCTAAGAAACTTACCCGGGCTTCTGGCAATTTTGTTGTTTCAAAATATCTCGGCTCAGGTTACTTCGAGCATAGACTCAACGAGCATTAGGATAGGTGAGCAGATCACCTATAAAATTGAAGTGAATTCTAATCCTGAGGATTTAGTTGTTTTTCCTGAAGGTGAAACGTTTTCACCGCTGGAGATGGTGGAAAGCCTGCAACCTGACACCATTCGGAAACAGGAAAATTATAAATTACTTAAAGAATATTTTCTAACCCAGTTTGATAGTGGCAAATATGTGATTCCTTCTCAGGAAGTTCTTATACAGAATCGTACTTACAGAACAGATTCGTTTGCTATAGAGGTTAAAGATGTCATCGTCGATACCACTAAGCAGAATTTATATCCATTAAAACCTTCGGTAACGGTTTCACCAGGATTCAGTATTCCAGACTGGTTATGGTGGTTGCTGGCAATCCTGGCAATTGCAGGTGCGGCAGTTTACCTGATTGTACGAAAAAGAAAATCTGATGATAAGGTGCGCGAACTGCCTCCATATGAAGAGGCAATGGTGCAGCTCAAACAACTGGACAGTTCGGGACTGCTTGAAAACAGGGAGATTAGAGAATACTATTCACAGTTAAGTTTTGCCGTGAGAAAATACCTGGATCGAAAAATCTACGATCATGGGCTGGAAAGAACTACCGGCGAGTTGATTTTATACCTGCAGGCACAACGCGAATCTGGAAAGCTTAATCTTAATGAAGAAACCATTCGCAATTTTGAAAAAATTCTTAATCGTGCCGACCTGGCGAAGTTTGCTCGTTCCAAACCAGATATTATTACGGCTAAAGATGATCGTACTAAAACTCAGTTGATCATTGATGACCTTCGCGCTGCGGTCCCACAACCTACACAGGAAGAGTTGCTACAAGACGAAGAATATTTAGAAGCACAGCGCAAAAAACGTAAGAAACGCAGGATCATTCTGGGTGTTCTGGTTGGTGCCGCTATCGTAATTATAGGAGTCACTACCCTTATAGCTACCAAAGGTATTACCTATGTGATGGATACTTATATTGGACATCCTACCAAAGAATTGCTGGAAGGTGAATGGATTCGCAGTGAATATGGAAATCCTAGCGTAGCGGTGACCACCCCAAAAGTACTGGTTCGAGGTGAGATCGAAATGCCGGAAGATGTGCAGCGCATGATGGTAGGCTCTGAAACTTTTATCTACGGAAGCTTGTTAAGCAATTTTTATTCCGCAGTGACCACTATTAAATTCCAGGGAGAAGTGCAATTTGATCTGCAAAAAGCTGTTGATGGGATTTACACCAACCTGGAAGCGCAGGGTGCAACGAATATCGTCATGAAGCAGGAAGAATTTACAACCTTAAATGGCGCCAAAGGTCTTAAGGTTTTTGGAACGCTCCGGGCTCAGAATCCTGTTACCGGAGAGGCGATCCCAAATAAATATGTAATTCTGAATTTTGCTGAAAAAGGTGGTTTTGAACAGATCATTGTCATCTTCAATGAAGATGATACCTATGCTGAAGAAATCTCGCAAAGGATCATCAATTCAGTTGAAATAAATAACCTGAAAGAATAATGTTTGCAAATTTCAATTTTGAGAATCCGGAATTTTTCTGGTTACTATTGCTGCTTCCGTTGGCAATAGGCTGGTATATCTGGAAGCGAAATAAGCAAACTGCTGCTCTCAAGATATCTTCAACTAAAGGATTTAAAGGGAAATCTGGCTTGCTTCCCAAACTGCGACCGATACTTTTTATATTGAGATTACTTACGCTGGCTTTGATCATTACCGCGATGGCTCGACCTAGAACGGTTGATGTTTCTACGCAGTCCAGTAGTACCCAGGGAATCGATATTGTTATGGCGATAGACGTTTCTGCCAGTATGCTGGCGAGAGATTTGCAGCCGACGCGTCTTGAGGCTACTAAAAATGTGGCAGAAGAATTTATCAAAGATCGTCCTGCAGATAGAATTGGCCTGGTGGTCTATGCGGGAGAGAGTTTTACAAAAACGCCCATTACCAGCGATAAATCTATTGTGCTGGATGCTCTGGAAGGAATTGAATATAATAATGTACTCGAGAATGGAACTGCGATTGGTTCCGGACTGGCAACGGCAGTAAACAGGATCAAGGATAGCGATGCTGAAAGTAAAGTAATTATTTTGCTTACCGATGGGGTGAATAACTCCGGGTTTATAGATCCTAACACCGCCAGTGAGCTTGCACTTGAGTTTGGGATCAGGGTTTATACCATTGGCGTAGGAAGCAACGGGATGGCTTTGTCCCCAACCGCAATTCTACCTAATGGAAGGTTTCAATATGGAAATGTGCCGGTAGAGATCGATGAAGAATTGCTTACTCAAATCGCATCCACTACCGGAGGAAAATATTTTAGAGCGACCGATAATGAAAAGCTGGAAGCTATTTACGAGGAAATTGATGCTCTGGAGAAAACAGAAATTGAAGAATTTCGTTACTATAATTACGATGAAAAATACAGACCATTGGTGTTACTTGCCGGTGGATTGTTGTTGCTGGAAGTGCTATTAAGAATGACAGTATTTAGAAGCTTTGTTTAATATGATGTTAGAAGAAAAAATATGGTTTTGGTTGTTGCTGGTGATTCCACTGGTGATCTTGCTATATCTTCTACTGGTATTCTGGCAGAGAAGAACGCGACGAAAATTTGCTGATAGCCACCTCTTAAAAAGTCTTGTTCCCGATCGATCCAGAAGTAAACCTTTTCTAAAACTTTTGTTGATCCTGCTAGGAATTGCTGCGCTTGTTGTAGCGCTGGTCAATCCTAAAATAGGTTCTAAAATGGAAACTGTAAAGCGGGAAGGGGTTGATATCGTTTTTGCCATAGATGTATCCAAAAGTATGGAGGCTGAAGACATTGCGCCAAGCAGGATTGAGAAGTCAAAACAACTTGTAAGTCAGATTTTGAATAATCTTGGAAGTGACCGCGTAGGAATTATTGCTTATGCCGGTGGTGCGTTTCCTCAACTGCCAATTACGACCGACTATTCTTCAGCCAAAATGTTCCTGCAGGCTTTGAATACAGACATGATCTCCTCACAGGGAACTGCCATTAGCGATGCGATAGAACTGGCAACAACCTATTATGATGATGATCAGCAGACCAATCGGGTTTTATTCATCATTAGTGATGGAGAGGATCATGAAGGCAATGTAGAGGATATCGCGGAACAGGCTGCGGAAGATGGGATTCGTATCTTTACCATAGGCGTAGGAACCGAGAAAGGTGGGCCAATTCCAATTAAACGTAACGGGGTTATTCAGAATTATAAGAAAGATAACCAGAATGAAACGGTTATCACAAAGTTGAATCCTCAAACCCTTCAGGAGATTGCAGATGCTACTGAAGGTGCCTATATCGAAGGTAATGTTACTGGAGATGTAGTTGATGAAGTTTTAAGGCAGCTTCAGAATATAGAAAAAACAGAATTTGAAGCCAAGCAGTTTGCCGACTATGAATCTCAATTTCAGTGGTTTCTGGGGATAGCTTTGGCATTATTTTTTCTAGATATTTTTGTATTGGAGAAAAGCACCGCCTGGTTAAAAAAACTGAATCTTTTTAATGAAGGTGGCAGGAAAAAGGAGAAGAACGATGCAGCATAAAACAGGTTTTAAAATCACACTCAGTATTTTACTGTTCCACTTCGGAATAGTGACAGTTCTCGCGCAGAAAGATCAGGAGAAACTTCAGCAGCAATCCAACGAATATATTGTGGAAGCACAGGAAGCTCTTTCAGAAAATAAATTTGCGAACGCTGAAGCTTCTTACCGTAAAGCCATTGCGAAGGATCCTTCTAATATGAAGGCGAAGTATAATATGGGAAACCTGTATCACGCCAAGGAAAAATCCCTGAATGCAGAACAGCGTTTAAAAGAAGCTGCAGAAATCGCTGTAAGCAAAGATGAAAAACACCAGATCTTCCACAATCTTGGGAATTCATATATGCAGCAAAAAAATTATCAGGAAGCTGTAAATGCTTATAAAAATGCGCTTCGGAATAATCCAACCGATGATGAAACTCGTTATAATCTAGCCTTAGCGAAGAAAAAACTGGAAGAGGAAAAGCAAAATCCAGATCAAAACAACGATCAGAATCAGGATAAGAAGGATAATAAAGAAAACGAAGACCAGAACCAGGATCAGAAAGATCAGAATAACGATGGTGAAGGTGGAGAAGACGAAAAGCAGGATCAAAAGCCTAAGGACGAGGGAGAGAACGAAAAGGATAAGAAAGAAGGCGATCAAAACGAGGATAAGGAAAAGCAGGAAGGCGACGAGAAAAAAGAGGATAAAGGCCAGGGTGATGAAAAGCAGCAGCAGAAGCCAAAACCGGCTCAGGGTCAGCTATCTCCTCAACAAATCCAAAGTTTACTGGAAGCCATGAATAATGAAGAAAAGAAAGTCCAGGATAAAATTAATGCCCAGAAGGCTAAGGGTGTGAAGGTTAAAGCTGAAAAGGATTGGTAAGAATTTTTGAAATTTCTGACTAAAAATTGCGTTGATATAGATAATGATGAAAACAAAATTATTGATTTTAAGTTTTTTGATGTTCACCGGAGGTTTGCTCCAGGCGCAGGTGCGCTTTGAAGCAAAGGTTAGCAGGGAGAAGCTGGGAATTAATGAACGGCTTCGGGTTGATTTCGAAATGAACGAAGATGGAGACAATTTTAATGCTCCTACCTTTTCAGACTTTACCGTGGTTGGTGGACCTAATCAAAAGATTAGTACGAGCATCCTGAACGGGAAAATGGCTTATTCCAAGACCTACAGCTTTTATCTCCAGCCGAAAAAGCGTGGAACACTTACTGTTGGACAGGCTGAGATCGTTATCGATGACAAGATCTATAAAACTTCACCCATAGATATAGAAGTGACCGCGGCGGTCGACAAACCTACTGATGGGAATAATACTGAATTATCAGTGGAAGATAATTTGCATTTGGTCGCAGAGGTTTCAAAGTCGAATCCTTATTTAAATGAAGCGATCACCGTGGTTTATAAGCTGTATGTGAGTCCGCGAATTAGTGTAAGCAATTGGAAAGAAATGGACAGTCCAAAGTATAGTGACTTTTGGAGCCAAACTATTAACATCAAAGAGCTGCGTGCAGAAAATGGAGAGTATAGAGGAGAACCTTACCGTTACGTAGTGCTAAAAAAAGCAATTCTTTATCCTCAAAAAACAGGTGAATTAAATATTGAGCCACTTACATTATCTGTGGCGGTGGATGTTCCTAGCGAACGCCGCGATATTTTTGGAAGCAGGATCTACAAAACGGTTAATAAAACCGTGGCGGCAGATAATAAGAAGATCAAGGTGAAAGCTTTGCCTACGAATGCGCCGGAGAATTTTACCGGAGCTGTAGGGAAATTTGATTTTAGCGTAAGTAGTAGTAAAAACGAGCTCAATGCAGGTGAAAGTCTGCAGGCCAAAGTTGAGGTAAAAGGAAACGGAAATTTGAAGTTATTCGATCTTCCAGAACTAACCGCTCCTTCATCTCTGGAAATGTATGATCCGGAACGTCGTGAAAATGTAAACACGAATTTGAACGGAATGCAGGGAAGTATTTCAAATTCCTATACGATCATACCAACCAGAAAAGGGAAATATCCAATTCCGGCATTGTCCTTTTCATATTTCGATCCAAAAAGCGAAACTTATATCACGCATACTTCAGATGAAATGCTGATAAGCGTTGATAGCGGACCTTTGGCTGGATCTAATACTATGAGCAATTCCGGAGTTAATAAGCAGCCGGTTGCTTTCAATGACAGTCAGTTTAGATTTATTAAGCTTAGTACTAATTTGAAACCTCTGGACGATTCAGGTTTCTTTGGTTCCGCTGGTTTCTGGACGGCTTTGATACTTCCGCTGGCAGCGATTCCGCTGTTTATTCTCTTCGGAAGAAAAAGAGATAAAAGAGCCGCAGATGTTAGCGGAAACAGAATTAGAAAAGCAGATAAACTGGCCAGAAAATATCTTTCAGAAGCAAAAAGGAATTTAGGAGATCAGAAGGAATTCTATCTTGTACTGGAAAGATCGATGCATAATTATCTAAAAGCAAAACTTGGAATTACCACCAGTGAAATGAGTAAGGATAGAATTCAGCAAATACTTAGCGAGAAGCAGGTTGATGAGCAAACTACAACAGAGTTTATATCGCTTTTATCCAGTTGCGAATTTGCACGTTATACACCGGCATCATCAGACGCTATGCAGCAGGACTACGAAAAAGCAGCACGAGTAATTTCAACCCTGGATAAACAACTATAACATGAGAAAAGTAACTGTTCTTATCTTTCTATTTGTTTCCATTCTTGGGTTTTCCCAGAATCAGGAACTTTTTGATAAAGCGAACGCAGCTTATCAAAATGGAGAATTTGAAGCTTCTATCTCTAGTTACGAGAAGATCATAGAAAATGGTGAAGCTTCAGCAGAGGTTTATTACAATCTTGGAAACGCTCATTATAAATTGAATAATGTCGCGCCAAGTATTTATTATTTTGAAAAGGCACTTCAGCTTCAACCAAAAGATGAAGATATTAAGAATAACATCGAGTTTGCTCGTAACATGGCGATCGATGATATTGATGAGGTTGAGCAAACTGGACTTTCAGCTTCTTTTGACAACATGATCTCAAAGTATACTGCTTCCGGATGGGCAATTTTTGCCATTATATTTTCGGTGATGTTTGTTGTGTTGTTCTTACTATACTTTTTCTCCAGAAGCTCTCTTCAGAAGCGATTATTTCTGGGTTTTGCATCTTTAAGTGTAATTGCCTGTATTATTTCGGTAATATTTGCCTTTCAGCAGGAAACTTACGTCGAAAACAACCAATATGCGATCATATACCAGGAAGTTGTAGAGGTGCGGGATGAGCCTAATTTACGTGGAGAAGCCAGCTACGAGCTTCATGAAGGTACCAAGGCGAAAGTTCTCGAAGACTTTCAGGAATGGTCAAAAATTGAACTTTCTAACGGAGCTCAGGGTTGGGTTAAGTCTCAAAATATCAAGAAACTATAGATAATCTTGATAAAACCTTAACAATTCAGTATTAGAGTCTTCTATTTAATTCTGAAATTTGCGTTAGTTTTGCAATTGTGAAGAAAATCTCTTACATCCTGGCTTTTATATTTACAGCTTTTCTGTGTACTCCAAGCGTAATTGCTTTGATCGACAGAAATGTTGATATTTCTATTGCCTATAATGTGAACGAAGAGGAAAGTACTTCCAAAAACCAGATCAGCCTGGAATATACTATTGAGGAGATGGATTCTAATTACAAAAGCATCCATTATCTTCAAATTAGAAAGCAGGATGGACATAACTACAGAGAAAGCAGGTATAAGGTCTTTCTTTCCATTACCTCTCCACCACCGAAACTGGCATAATACTCCCACATCTATATTCACGATAAATTCGTGAACCCATTTATTATTCAATTTTAAGATTACAGGAGTTCTTCCTGATATAATATATTATATATGTTTAAGCATTTAAATAAAGATTTTCCGGCAAGTATTGTCGTGTTTTTTGTTGCCATTCCTTTGTGTCTTGGTATTGCCCTTGCCAGTGGTGCACCATTGTTCTCCGGTTTAATTGCCGGTATCATTGGTGGTATAGTGGTTGGAGCCATTAGTGGTTCAAGCCTTGGAGTTAGTGGACCTGCAGCAGGGCTAGCAGCCATCGTTCTTGCAGCGATCACTAATATTGGTTATGAGAATTTACTCCTGGCTGTAGTGATTGGTGGTGCGATCCAAATTGGATTCGGACTTCTAAAAGCAGGTATTATTGGGTATTATTTCCCAAACTCGGTAATTAAAGGAATGCTTACAGGTAT
>NZ_CAJWRQ010000034.1 GCF_913046405.1 uncultured Christiangramia sp. | reverse complement strand
TATCTATATTGATGTAAAGAAACTCAAAGAAATAGAATTGCTTTGTAAAAGAAAAAATATTTGTTTTATTGTTGATGAAATTCAAACTGGATTTGGAGTTACGGGGGATTACTGGTATTCGCAAAAAATTGACTTAAACCCTGATATTATTACTTTTGGTAAAAAATCGCAGATATGTGGTGTTATGGTTAATGATAAATATTCTGAAGCAATTAGGAGTCCATTTAGAAAGCTCGAAGTAACATTTGATGGAGAATTGATTGATGCAGTCCGTGCTGAATATATTCTTGATGCGATTGAAAAAGATTTATTATTGGAAAACGTTATTGAAAAGTCCAAAACTCTAAGGGCTGAACTATCAAATATGTTTGATAATTATCGCAGTGTTGGACATTTGGTTGCTTTCGATTTTTCAGAAAAGAGGAAAAGAGATAATTTTGTAAACAAATCCTATTCAAATTTTCTTCTTGTAAATCCAACCAGTGAGAAATCTGTTCGACTAAGACCAAATCTTGCTTTTTCCGATAATGAATTGGATGAATTATTGGATAAAATTAAAAAATAATAAGATTCAGAGATTTGATAATGAAAATAAAAGTATTAATGTATTTCACATCAATATCCTTTACCAAATATTCGGAAGCAAAATAAGTAGCTATATTGAAATCTTCTATATGTCTTTTGGTAGTTTTATAACGTTGTAAAGTTCTAGCGGTATAATCCTTACCAACTAGTTTTGCCATTTTTATGTTATGCTCTTCAAATACTTCAAGAATATGTTTTCTCGTATCATCTTTCCCTAAATAACGATTCCGAATTTTCATGGCTGTAATAACCTGTTGCTTATCCATCATTTCCTGATAAGCCCGATATACATTCTTTTTAATCATGTCTAGATTCCTATTCACTTCTTTGCTAGCGGGAGAGCTCCCCATTAATTTATTGGCTTTGGCATTCCATTTCTCTAAACTGACCTTTAAAAAGGTGCTTAATTCGGCACGCTCACCACTATAAGTAATGCGTAAATAAATAGTTCCTAGCTCTGAATCTTGAGCTTTGCTTTTTCTGATATAAAATAATATGGATAATAAATCTTGCATAGGTTACACCTTTTTCTTTTCAAAGATAATTGGTTGTATCCAAATTTAAAAATCATAAACAATTGATTTTTAGTATTTTAACATCTATTCGGGCGCACCTATAGAAACACCCCAAGTGTCTCCGAATGATGCACATTTTAGTTGATTTTAATTGAATTTAAATGAATATAGGGAATTAAAAAACCCTGTAAAATCTGATGTTTTACAGGGTTTTAATGTCATTTAATATGTTAAAAGTACTCGAGGTGGGAATCGAACCCACACTCCCGAAAGAACTGGATTTTGAATCCAGCGCGTCTACCAATTCCGCCACTCGAGCTTGTGGACGGCAAAAATATAAAAAAAATGTAACCGCAACTTATAATTTGCAGAAAATATAGGGAAAGACACTTCCGAACTTGACATAAAACTCAATTAGTCTTATCAACCGCGTAACTAACTAAATACTAGTGTTTTGTAATATTCAGAAAATTTTTATTACCGATGTTAAAGCAATTAAATTTTGACATACATTCGCCCGATTTTAAATTATATCACATAAAATGAAAAAACAATTTTTTGGTGCTTTAGCACTTGCTCTTATGGTTGCAACCATCTCTTGTACAGACAAGAAAGAAGATTCTACTGAAACTTCTATCTCTCCGGTAGCAACTCCGGTAGATGCTGAAGCTTCTCTAGATCAGGATTCTGAGACTACATCTGAAATGATGAGCTCTGAAACTGCGATGGATACTACTGTAACTCCTGAAGCAACTTCTGAAGTTCCACAAATCTAAGAATATTACTTCCGAAGATTAGAGCCCTGTTTACAGGGCTTTTTTATTTTTCATCACTTCCTGAATTTCAGATTCAAATCAGACTTTTCTATTTTCTGAGATAATTAACAGCTTTCATAATATTCAACCCTGAACATTGTATCGCAATAAACTCTTTCAGACGTTATAATATAAGAAGCTAGCATAAGCCGACTAAGACCTAAGGATGATACTTCAAGTCCTGGAACCACACCAGAAAGGCTTAGGTTCATCTTTGCAATTTTATTAATAAGTCGTATTTTCGAGGCCCTATAACTTCGTTTTATGTCACAATTTTGGGTTTATTTCGAGCTTGGTTTAGATCACGTTTTAGATTGGCAGGCTTATGACCATGTTCTTTTTATAGTTGTCCTGGTAGCATCTTATGGTTTTACGACCTGGAAACGAGTGCTAGGCCTGGTAACTTTATTTACTGTTGGACATACTCTCGCATTGTTTCTTTCGGTTTACAAGATCCTTAAAGTAGATCCCAATTACGTAGAATTTTTAATTCCGGTTACAATTCTCGCTACGGCAATTTTCGATATTGCCACTGCCGGTAAAAAAGTTCGGAATACAAATTACAACCTTCTCTATTTTACAACTGCGTTTTTCGGACTCGTCCATGGACTTGGTTTTTCTTCCTATTTTAAAATGATCGCTTCCGGTACTAGCAATAAATTCTGGCCATTAGTAGAGTTCGCGCTTGGAATCGAAGCTGCACAAATACTGGTAGTGCTGGCCGTGATGATCATTGGATTTGTTTGTCAGAACCTATTAAAAGTCTCTAAAAGGGACTGGATCATAGTTACTGCTTCTATCGTGATTGGAGTCATTTTACCAATTCTGCAGGAAACCTATCTCGCATTGTAGATTTAAACACTACGAATCATAAAGTTTCGCAATAATCTTTTAATTTGCAGGTAATTAATAATGCATTGCAAAGAGCTAGTGAATACCTATGAATCAGCAAAAACAACTCAAATTTGATCGGGCATATCTTCGTATCGCCCGGGAATGGAGCAAATTATCACATTGTAATAGAAAACAGGTTGGCGCGTTAATAGTTAAGGACAGAATGATCATTTCTGATGGCTACAATGGTACGCCAAGTGGATTTGAGAACTTTTGTGAAGATGATGAAGGCTACACGAAATGGTATGTCCTGCACGCTGAAGCAAACGCGATCCTGAAGGTAGCTGGTTCCACGCAGAGCTGTAAAGATGCCACTTTGTACATTACGATGTCACCTTGCAAAGATTGTAGTAAGCTTATACATCAATCCGGGATTAAACGCCTGGTTTATCAAATTGATTATAAAGACAATGCCGGGCTGGACTTTCTTCGGAAAGCTGGCGTGGAGCTGGAGCAGATCACTGAACTGGAAGAAAATTGAAGAAAAGAAATAAAATATATACCCCTTTACTTTTAAGTATCGCATGTGCTGCGGGATTGGTCCTGGGTGCGAGACTTAATTTTGATACCGGCGATGAATTATTCTCTGCCAATCCAAAAAAGCAGAAATTAAATCGCCTTATCGATTATATAGATTATGAGTATGTCGATGATGTAAACACAGATAGCATCGTAGATATTACTGTCAATAAAATTCTTGAAAACCTGGATCCGCATTCGGTATATATCCCGAAGGATGAGTATGCGAAAGTCAGCGAGAATATGAAAGGTGATTTCGTTGGAATTGGCGTTAGCTTTTACCAGGTGAACGATACAATCGTTGTCATACAGGCCCTTGAAGGTGGCCCCAGTGCAAAGATTGGGATTCGCGGCGGAGACCGAATATTATATGCTAACGGGAAAGCTCTTTTTAAAAGTGATGTGACAGAGGACTCCGTCATCGCACAACTAAAGGGAAAGGAAAACTCAAAAGTTGCTTTAAAAGTTCTTCGGAAGGGAAGCGACGAGTTGCTTACATTCAATGTGAGAAGAGGTATTGTGCCTATAAAAAGTGTCGATGCCAGTTATATGCTTACCAAAAAGCTTGGCTACATAAAGATCGATCGATTTTCTGAAACTACTTATGAAGAATTCAGTGAAGCGATACAGGAATTAAAAGCAGCTGGCGCTACACAAATCGCATTAGATTTAAGAGACAACCCTGGTGGATACCTTTCTGAAGCGATCAATATAGCCGACGAATTTATCAAGGACGACAAGCTCATTCTATTCACCAAGAATAAAAGTGGTTCCATTGAAGAAACCTTTGCTCAGAGAAAAGGTGAATTTGAAAACGGGAAAGTTTTTGTTCTTATCAATGAAAATTCAGCTTCCGCCAGTGAAGTGGTAGCCGGAGCCCTACAGGATAATGATGTAGGAACTATCATTGGGCGTCGCTCCTATGGAAAAGGTTTGGTACAACGCGAAATGGAACTGGGTGACGGTAGCGCTGTAAGACTTACCATTGCGAGATATTATACTCCTACAGGAAGATCTATTCAGAAACCATATGATAATGGCAATGAGTCCTACTTCAATGACTATATGGAAAGATATGAAAATGGAGAATTAAGCAGCAGGGATTCTATCGTTACCAATGACAGTCTGCGTTATATCACTCCTGGTGGAAAAGTCGTTTATGGTGGCGGAGGGATCATCCCGGATATATTTGTTCCAAAAGATACGAACCTGGAAAAGGAAAAGCTCACCTTACTTTTAAGAGGTGGTTACATGAGCCGATTTATATTCGATCTTCTTGAAAAGGATCGGACATTTTACAACAGTATTACCAGGAAAAATTACCGCGAAAAGATCGAAATCACAGATAAGATCATATATGATTTTAATCGCTATCTAAAATATCAGAACATTGGTTTAGGAAATGTTAGTGCAGAGCGTAAGCCTATTTTAAAGAAATATTTAAAGGCTGAAATTGCACAGCAACTATTTGGCACTAATGTATTTGAACGGTATTTAAATGAAGATGATCGATTAATCGAGAAAATAATCCAGTTGTCGATGGAAAAATAATATTTTAGGTCGCTCATGAATGAATTCCTGGAATACCTTTCAGCGATCTGGCCGCTTACCCCGTTACTGCTATTTATACTTGCAGTAACTTTCCGACTATTAGATAACAGCACTTCACTATTTCTACAAAAAGATATACTTGTGAATCATTCTAATGTTTCAAGGGGATTAATGCGTGACGCCATGAAACACAATGAGGATGAACGCTTTAAGAGCAAGCTTAAAACCGCACTTATCTTTAGGAATCTGCATCACGGGCTTATGATCCTTGCCGCAATTACACTTCCAATAAGTTTAATCCTGTTCTTTCTACGCTAGCTTATCATGGATTTTGCTATGCTCACCGTTATTCCACTCAGTTAGAATATCGGTAGCAACCGCTGCACCACTGCCCGCAGCTATTGAATATTGACTACGCCAGCCTGCTAAAGTTCCAGCTACATAGAGACCCTTAGTTACCAGATGATCAACATTCTGTAACTGTATTCGCTTTTTTTCTGCTTTTGCTTTTTTATGCGGAACGACATATTCCTCCACTCCTTCAATTCGCATAGGACTCGTATAACCAGTAGCGATCACGATCCTTTCTGAAGTGTACACATTTTTGTTTGTAGTGAGCTGAAATCCTTTAGATAGAGCCAAAATCTCTTTTGCTTTCTCCTTCGGAATAAGTTCTACATCTGGATAAAGTTTCTCTAAATGCAGGATACTTTTCTCAAGGAGTTCCTTACCATTGGTTCCGGGAGCTATTCCGAAGGCATTATTGAGCAAAGCCGAGTTTAGGTGAGAGTTCCTGTGATGTAACAAAATACCTACTTTTCGATTTAAAGCGTAAGGCTTCTCGAGAGCAGAACCAAGCACCAGTGCACAGGAAATTCCTGCTACTCCAGCCCCAACAATTAGTACATCATAATGGAAATTACCCATGTTTTCTTGAAATCGTTCTGGATACCAGAAGGATCGACATCAATATGATCACACAAAGACTTGCAAGAATAACGATAAGCGCATTTGCACTATCACCTTCAAGAAGAGCATTGAGATCAAGTGAACTTACGCTCACTCCAATAAATACAATAGCTAGGAAAATGATGAAATAAATAAAATACTTCATTAGAATAAATTCTGAATATTTGCGGCGAAAAGCTTCACGGCGATAGCAAGTAAGATCACACCAAAGACTTTTCTAATTACATTAATACCCTGAGATCCAAGAATCCTCTCGATACGTCCGGAAGATTTAAGAACCAGGTATACAAATATAATATTGAATATGATAGCGACAATGATATTTATTGTTTCATATTCTGCCTGCAAAGAGACCAAAGTAGTCATCGTACCAGCTCCAGCAACTAACGGGAAGGCCAATGGCACTATAGATGCAGATTCCGGAGCATCATCTTTATATAGACTAATTCCCAGGATCATTTCCAAAGCCAGGAAAAATAAGATAAACGAACCGGCAACGGCAAAAGAGTTCACATCAATTCCAATCAAATTCAGGATCTCTTTACCCAGGAAGAGAAAGATTACCATAAGACAACCGGCAACGATCGATGCTTTTTCACTCTGTATGTGACCTACTTTTTTGCGCAGACCTATAATGATAGGAATACTTCCTACGATATCTATTACCGCAAAAAGAATCATCCCAGCGGTGAATATTTGCTTGAGGTCCAATACTTTAAACATAACCTAAATCTTTAAAAATAAGCGGCAAAAGTAATTCAAGATTTCTGATTGACAATCGATGAGATTATTAATTTTCTATAAATTTTGGAAGGCTTTTTTTTAGGTCTGTAAAAGGATAGAATTATCTTTGCAGCATGTTTCAATTAGGTAAGACTTTAGTTTCTGAAGAGATCATCAAGAATGATTTTTTGTGTAATCTATCTGCGTGCAAAGGCGCATGCTGTATAGATGGTGAGGCCGGTGCTCCGGTAGAGCCAGAAGAACGTGAGATCATGGAAAGGATCTATCCCAAAGTGAAGCAATATCTTCGTCCTGAAGGTATAGAAGCCATCGAACGCCAGGGTGTATATATCACCCGCGAAAATGGTGAAATTGAAACTCCTCTAATTAATGATGCAGATTGTGCTTACGTAACCTTTGATGAAAAGGGCACAGCACTGTGCGGAATTGAAGAAGCTTACAACCAGGGCGATATCGACTGGAAAAAACCTGTAAGCTGCCATTTATACCCGGTTAGAATCCAGGAATACACTTCATTTTCTGCAGTGAACTATCATCGCTGGGAAATTTGTGATGATGCCTGCAGTCTCGGAGCAGAACTACAGGTGCCCATTTACAAATTTGTTAAAGAGGCTCTGGTTAGAAAATTTGGCGAAGAATGGTATCAGGAATTAACTGTGATCGCAGATGAGATTCAGAAAAAATAGATCACCGGATTCCCCTTTTTAGCGTTTCTGAAATTTATCTATGCTGTTAACAATTCTCTATTTTGTTTAATCTTTTACGCCCAATCTTTTTCAAAAATTGATCTTGAGGAATTGTTCTTACCTTGAATAAGATGAATTTATAACCAATTCCTATCGTTTTCTACAGCTCAAAATCATTAAACAAAGCCCCCAGAAACGCTCTATATTGATGGTTTTCTTTAATAAGCATTAACACTTTATAGTTTTCTGTATACCAATGTTTTAGTTCGTTATTTTAACAATTATCTAAGAATAATAGCACTTCACTGTTGAAAACTTTGTTGAAAAGGTTCCACCCTATTTCCGCTTTTATATCTCTGATTTTTAAATCTTTGTTAGAGAACGAAAGAACAAAAATTACCGATATACTTAAAACCTCCCATTTATGTCTCAAATAGAACCAATTTTACAGGAAAACAAAGATCGATTTGTGATCTTTCCGATCAAACATAATGATATTTGGGACTGGTATAAAAAAATGGAAGCTTGCTTCTGGACTGCGGAAGAAATTGATCTTCACCAGGATTTAACCGACTGGTCCAATAAATTGAACGCCGATGAGCGTTACTTTATAAAACATATCCTCGCATTTTTCGCTGCTTCAGATGGTATTGTAAATGAAAACCTTGCTGAAAATTTCGTGAACGAAGTACAATACTCTGAAGCCAAGTTTTTCTACGGTTTCCAGATCATGATGGAAAACATTCATTCTGAAACCTATTCGCTTTTAATTGATACCTACGTTAAGGATGAAAAGGAAAAGAATCAGCTTTTTACAGCTATCGAAGTTTTCCCGGCTATCAAGAAAAAAGCGGACTGGGCACTAAACTGGATCGAATCAGATTCTTTTGCTGAAAGACTGATCGCTTTTGCTGCGGTAGAAGGTATCTTCTTTAGCGGAGCCTTCTGCTCTATATTCTGGTTAAAGAAACGCGGACTCATGCCTGGACTTACGTTCTCCAACGAATTGATCTCCAGGGACGAAGGAATGCATTGTGATTTCGCAGTACATCTGCATAACAATCACCTTGTAAATAAGGTTCCGAAGGAAAAAATACGCAAGATCATCATTGATGCTCTTAACATTGAACGTGAATTTGTAACTGAATCACTTCCAGTGAGCCTGATTGGGATGAATGCAAAATTAATGACCCAGTATCTTGAATTTGTAACAGACCGACTTCTGGTAGAACTGGAATGTGAGAAAGAATTTAATGTTACGAATCCATTCGATTTTATGGACATGATCAACCTTCAGGGAAAAACGAACTTTTTCGAGAAAAGAGTGAGCGAATACCAGAAGGCAGGAGTGATGAATAAGGATAAAGAATCAGATGAAATCAGCTTTGATGCCGATTTCTAAAGTCCAACTGCGCTGCGCCCCCAATGCAGCGCTTGTTGAGCTTTTCTAAGAATACCATTTAAAATCTAAAATTATTAATCCGGTTACAAAACCGGGCAGGGATGCCTTTGTTCAGACTCAAGCTCCCAAAAAACAATTCCAGCTTATGTATGTTGTAAAAAGAGACGGCCATAAAGAACCTGTAATGTTCGATAAGATCACCGCCAGGGTTAAGAAACTTTGCTATGGCCTAAATGAACTTGTAGATCCTGTTAAAGTTGCCATGCGTGTGATCGAAGGTTTGTACGATAATGTTTCTACCAGTGAACTCGATAATCTCGCTGCTGAAATCGCCGCTACCATGACCACTTCTCATCCAGATTATGCGAAACTCGCTGCCAGGATCTCGGTTTCGAATCTTCACAAGAATACTAAAAAAAGTTTTTCTGAAGTAATGACAGATCTTTATGAGTATGTGAATCCGCGTACCAATGAAAAGGCAGCCTTACTTTCGGAAGAAGTATATGAGGTGATCCAAGAGAATAAAGAGAAACTAGATTCCACCATCATTTACAACCGGGATTTCAATTATGACTATTTCGGCTTTAAAACTTTAGAAAGATCTTATCTTCTAAAACTGGATGGCAAGATCGTGGAAAGACCTCAGCATATGTTGATGCGTGTTTCAATTGGGATTCATCCTGATGATCTTGATAGCGCCATTGAGACCTATGAACTTATGTCCAAAAAGTTCTTTACCCATGCTACCCCGACACTTTTCAACTCCGGAACACCAAAACCTCAAATGTCTTCCTGTTTTCTACTTAGCATGATAGACGACAGCATTGATGGAATTTACGACACGCTTAAACAGACGGCAAAGATCTCACAATCGGCTGGAGGTATAGGCCTATCAATCCACAATGTGAGAGCCACAGGTTCTTATATCTCAGGGACCAATGGTACTTCCAATGGAATTGTTCCTATGCTAAGAGTATTTAATGATACAGCCAGATACGTGGATCAGGGAGGCGGAAAAAGAAAAGGATCTTTTGCGATGTATGTGGAACCATGGCATGCTGATATCTTTGAATTCCTGGATCTTAAAAAGAACCACGGAAAAGAAGAAATGCGTGCGCGTGATCTTTTTTATGCCATGTGGATCCCAGATCTTTTTATGAAAAGGGTACAGGAAAATGGCAGCTGGACGCTTATGTGTCCGCATGAATGCCCCGGTCTTTTTGATACTTACGGAGATAATTTTGAAGCACTTTACGAAAAATATGAAGCTGAAGGAAAAGGCCGCAGAACTATTAAAGCACGTGAAGTCTGGGAAAAGATCATGGAGTCTCAAATAGAAACTGGAACTCCGTACATGCTCTATAAGGATGCAGCTAACAGAAAGTCTAATCAAAAGAACTTGGGAACCATTCGTTCTTCCAATCTTTGTACAGAAATTATTGAATATACCAGCAAGGATGAAGTCGCCGTATGTAACCTTGCATCTATCGCCTTGCCGATGTTCATTAAGAACAATGAATTTGATCACAGGGAACTTTTCAGGATAACGAAAAGAGTAATTAAGAACCTCAATAAGGTGATCGACAGGAATTACTACCCGGTTAAGGAAGCTGAAAATTCCAATATGCGTCATCGCCCGGTTGGTCTTGGAGTACAGGGACTTGCTGATGCTTTTATTAAACTACGATTGCCTTTTACAAGCGATGAAGCTAAAAAACTGAACCAGGAGATCTTTGAAACTCTGTATTTCGCTGCGGTTACGGCTTCCATGGATCTCGCGAAAGTAGAAGGTCCATACTCTACCTACGAAGGTTCGCCGATTAGCCAGGGAGAATTCCAGTTTAATATGTGGGGAATTAAAGATGAAGAACTAAGTGGTCGCTGGGATTGGGGTAAACTTAGAAAGCAGATCGAAGAAAATGGGGTTCGTAACTCCTTATTACTGGCGCCAATGCCAACCGCTTCTACTTCCCAAATCTTAGGAAATAACGAAGCTTTTGAACCTTACACCTCCAATATTTATACAAGAAGAGTACTTTCCGGAGAGTTTATCGTGGTGAACAAGCATTTACTGGAGGACCTTGTTTCCAGGGATCTTTGGACAGAAGATGTGAAAAATGCTATCATGAGAAACAACGGTTCTGTTCAGGATATCGATGTGATTCCGCATGATCTAAAAGAACTTTATAAAACGGTTTGGGAAATGAGCATGAAGGACATTATTGATATGTCAAGGCATCGTGGTTATTTTATTGATCAGTCTCAATCGCTGAATCTATTCATGGAAAACGCGAATTACAGCAAGCTGACTTCTATGCATTTCTACGCCTGGAAAAGCGGACTTAAAACAGGAATGTATTACCTGAGAACGAAATCGGCGGTAGACGCTATCAAATTTACGCTTGAGAAAGAGAAAAAGCAGGAACCCGTTGCGGTTACTTCGGAAGCTCCTATGCAAGCTGCTGAAAAACTTCAGGAAAACACACAGCCTGTAGTTTCAGAAAAAACAGAAGCTGAAGGAGCGCTGTCTCCAGAAGAACTCAAAGCACTCATTGCACAATCCAGAGAAGCTGAAGGTGACGACTGCCTGATGTGCGGATCTTAAAGAATTTTGGCTAATTCAAATTTGAATGTGGGAAGGGAGGCAGTTATTGCTTCCCTTTTTTATATTTTTGGACCACAACAAATGGAAAATCATGACCTGGGATCAACTCTTATCACTTAAACGTTTCGGAGACAAGAACAAAAGACTGCGTATTGAGCAGAATGAAACGCGTTTAGGTTTTGAAGTAGATTATGATCGTATCATATTTTCTTCAGCTTTTAGAAGCCTGCAGGACAAAACGCAGGTAATTCCACTTTCCAAGACAGATTTTGTGCATACCAGACTTACACATAGCCTCGAGGTTTCAGTAGTTGGAAGATCGCTGGGAAGGTTAACGGGACAGAAGTTGTTGCAGAAACATCCACATTTAAAGGATTCTTCAGGTTACCAGATGAATGATTTTGGGGCTATTGTCGCAGCGGCAGCTCTTGCTCATGATATTGGAAACCCACCTTTTGGACATTCCGGAGAGAAAGCGATTGGAGAATACTTTAGCCATGGTAACGGTAAAAGGTTTAAAGAATCTCTTTCAGAAGCTGAATATCAGGATCTGGTGAAATTTGAAGGAAATGCGAATGGTTTCAGAATACTTACAGAAAACAGACCAGGAATTAGCGGTGGCCTGCGATTGTCCTACGCTACTTTAGGAGCATTCACAAAATACCCCAAGGAATCCCTTCCGCATAAACCAAGTTCCAAGATCGAAGATAAAAAGTTTGGATTTTTCCAGAGTGAAAAAGAAACTTTTGAGGATATCGCTGAAGAACTGGGATTGAAAATCACGCGCGAAGGCAAACACATTGGATATGCCCGGCATCCTCTGGCCTTTCTGGTTGAGGCTGCAGATGATATTTGTTATACGATCATTGATTTTGAAGACGGAATCAATCTTGGACTTATCGATGAAGATTATGCTTTGGAATACCTTATCAAACTCGTAAAGGATAGTATCAATACTTCCAAATATCATGAACTTCAAACTACTTCAGACAGGCTGGCGTATTTGCGCGCTTTAGCTATCAACACGCTAATCACAGAAGCCGCAGAGATCTTTTTAAAGAATGAAGATGCCATTCTGGAAGGTGAATTTCATGAAGCTTTATTCGATAAAAGCAAGTACGAAGCTCAAATTCGGGATATTATTAAGATAAGTGTGGAAAAAATCTATCAAAGCGAAGAGGTGATTGGGAAGGAAATTGCCGGCTTTAAAATGCTTTCTTATTTGCTGGATATTTATACTCAGGCTTTCCTTGCCGATACTGAAAATGAAGATTCCAACTTCACGAAGCTGGTCAAAAAATCTGTTCCACAGTTAAGTTATTTGAATGAAGAAGATTCGATTTATGATAAATTGATCGCTATCTGTTCATACATTGCTTCGCTAACCGACGGTCTTACCGTAGCCTCATTTAAAAGATTTCAGGGTTTAGATGCTTAAAACGTTAAAAAATTAACGTTTAGTATTATTTATTCTTTTCAGTCTAAAGTAATTTCACGACTTAAGCTTCTGGTTCCTCAATATTTAAGTTTCAGATACTTACATAGTTAGTGTTATGAAAAAGGTTACTCAAATTTTAAAGAATAACTCTCAGCTTATCATCGAGGATTGGGAGCGACAGGTGTTCGAACTTGTAAAATCATCAACTTCGGCCAATAGGATCGCACTTCGGGATCATGTTCCAAACATCCTGAATGATATTATTGGAATCATGGAAGAATACGATATCATTAACTGGAATCTTGAGGATCCTAAAATTGCTTTGATCGAAAGCAACAGTATAGACCATGGGAGGCATCGTGCCAGTTCAGGAAGCTTTTCTGCAGATGAAATTCTTCACGAATATATCATCTTCCATAATGTGATTCTCAGGGTGCTCAATATAAATGGCGTCAAAGATCATAATACCTATAATATTTTAAAGTGCTGTGTTGATAAATCTATGATGAAAAGCCTGGAGGCCTACACAAAGTCAATCCAAGAGATGCAAAGCAAATTAGTTGCTACTCTTGCACACGATATTAGGAATCCCCTCTCTGCCGCGAGATTGGGAATCGAAATGCTCAATTCAGAGGATATAGATCAGGATCGAAGTATTAGGGTCAAGAAAATGACCATGCATAGTGTGAATAAAGCTCTTGAAATGCTGGAAGGATTACTGGATAGTATTACTGTAAAGGCTGGTGAAGGGATGATGCTTACTTATGCTGAAATAGATCTGTATAGCGATATAGAAACCATTTACCAGGAAGCATCAGAGATTTATTCTGAAGAGATCATTTTAGAATGTCCGGACAAGGATCTTTATGGTATTTATGACGCTGTAGCTGTACGCAGAATGTTAGAAAACCTAATTACCAACGCGATCAAATATGGTGATACGAATACCCCAATCACCATGAAAATCGAGAAAGATGGGGACGATCAATTGCTGCTTTCTGTACATAACTATGGAAATCCTATTCCGCAGGAAAAACAAAAGGCGATCTTCGATTTTCTGCAATACGGAAAGCAAACTAAAAAGCCTAAGCTCAAAAGCTGGGGCATAGGACTCACACTGGTTAAAATGGTTGCTGAAGCGCACGGCGGTGCGGTTGAACTCACCAGCGAGAAAGATAAAGGAACAGAATTTAAGATCAGGATTTCCAGTAATGCGAATAAGCCTGGAAAAACACGTACAAAACTGAACTTGGTTTAAAACTCATAAACCACCCCAACACCAAGCATTTGCTTTAGCTGAATCCTGGCGCCGGAAGTTTCGAGTTTACCATCGCCATTGGTATCTTCCTTAAACTTTACATCATCATCATAACGAATATGGGTTCCAACATTGGCCTTTACGAAGTCATTGACCTTCATATTTACTGCCAGTTGCCAGTCTACATCCACATTTCCGAAGTTATTGAGATAATCTGAATAGAGACTCAACTGATTACTAAGATCAATATTCTCAAAAACTTCCTTGTTATATTCACTGGTAAAGAGAAAACCAAATTCTGTTCTAAGCATCTCACCTTCCTTGATAATATTCCCAAGTTCATCGGTCACTGCAGGCTCCACACCAAACATCCCTTCATTAGCAAGTCTCTGATCCAGTACGAAAGTTGATTTCACGGTAATAGGAGAAAGGTAGATAGTAAGATCCTCTACAGGATGCGAAAATTCTGTCCCTCCCCCCAGAAAGGTATAGCCAGGAGCCATTAATTTCGAAATTGGAACTTCGGTATCGGGATATTTATAACCGTTCGTGAATTGCGTATTGAAACTAAATTTACCTGAATAATACCAGTTCGACGTACTGTCGGTTCTAAAACCAAATGAGGAACTCAATCTTAATTCATCTTCTGTCTTTCTAATTTCTCTACCCTCCTGCGCATTAATTCCATACCTAAGCCTAGCAGAATTTTTCCAGATAGTATAATCTTTTTCAAAATCCCGTTCAAAACCGGCATATAATAAAGCCGAAATTGAGTTGTTTCCCCCAGCATTCCAGTTTACAAAAGCCACTTCACTTAGATTCATTCCGAAGGTGTTCTTCTCGGTCCAGTAAATCAACATAGAGTCTGATGCCGTGGTATCCTTCGCTGCCGTTGCTGTAGTATCATTCACTCTAACATGTTTAATATGAGCAGCTGAACTATAGAATGAAGTAAATATAAATAGAAGGCTTAATAGGTAAAATTTCATCAGGTAGGAATTACAGAATCGCAAAAATATAAAATCAGTTCAAAGTTTCCAGCTTTTGCCGTATTCCTTCAACGTTAATTCCGGCGATTTCTTGTAATTCATCGATATTTCCGTGTTCTAGAAAATTATCGGGTATACCCATAATCTCAATTTTACCTCTATAATCAAGTTGCATGGCTAGCTCCAGAATCGCGCTTCCAAAACCTCCGGAAATTACGCCATCTTCAATAGTAATGATTTTATCAAATTTATCGAAGATCTCTTTTAGCAGATCTCTATCGAGCGGTTTGACAAATTTCATATCATAATGCGCAATACTCCCTATACCTTGATAATATTTAATTGCTTCGGAAGCGTTTACAGCCATATTCCCAATCGTTAGAACGGCGATATGAGTTCCTTGCTGAAGGCACTCAGCTTTACCAATAACAGTCTTTTCAAAGGGTGTTTTCCATTCAACCTGTGAACCTCTTCCGCGAGGGTAACGAATTATCAAAGGTTGATCTAAACCAAGCTGGGCCGTGTAGAGTAGGTTTCTAAGCTCGGTTTCATTTCTAGGAGCGGAAATTATGAGATCTGGAATAAGTCGGCAATAGGCAATATCAAAAACGCCGTGATGCGTAGCTCCATCTTCACCTACCAAACCAGCACGATCCAGGCAGAATATCACCGGAAGTTTTTGCAAAGCAACATCGTGAATTAACTGATCGTAAGCACGCTGAAGGAAAGTAGAATAAATAGCACAAAAAACAGTAAATCCCTGGGTGGCCATCCCCGCAGATAAAGTCACAGCATGCTGCTCTGCAATACCTACATCAAATGCCCTGTCTGGAAATGCGTCCATCATATATTTAAGGGAACTACCTGTAGGCATCGCTGGGGTAATCCCTATAATTTTATCATTTTTTTCCGCCAGTTCTACTAGAGTTAGACCAAAAACGTCCTGAAACTTTATGGGTAAACCTTCAGTGTTATACTTCAGTAATTCGCCGGTTGCAGGTTCGAACTTACCAGGTGCATGATATTTTACCTGGTCTTCTTCGGCTTTTTTTAAACCCTTCCCTTTTTTGGTAATGACATGCAGAAATTTAGGTCCGCTGATTTCCTTCATCTCCCGCAGAACCTTCAGCAGTCCAGGAAGATCATGACCGTCTACAGGACCAAAATACTGGAAATTAAGCGCCTCAATGATGTTATCGCTGGCAGGTTTATGGCCCACCCTTGCTTTGGTAAGATATTCTTTCAAAGCGCCAACACTGGGATCGATTCCAATGGCATTATCATTCAAAATAACCAGCAGGTTCGCTTTGGTTACCCCGGCATGATTTAGACCTTCGAAAGCCATTCCGCTGGCGATGGAAGCATCTCCTATCACCGCAATATGTTGTTTTTGATGTTCGCCCTTAAGCTGAGAAGCGATCGCCATCCCAAGCGCTGCTGAGATGGAAGTAGAAGAATGTCCTACCCCAAAGGTGTCATATTCACTTTCAGCTCTTTTCGGGAATCCGCTAATTCCGTTTAGCTGTCTATTGGTATGAAACGTATTTTTTCTGCCCGTTAATATTTTATGACCATAAGCCTGGTGACCAACATCCCATACCAGTAGATCTTCAGGAGTATTAAATATATAATGCAACGCGATACTGAGCTCCACGACACCAAGGCTTGCGCCCAGGTGACCTTCCTTGGTGGCGACGATCTCGATAATGAAGTGCCGCAGTTCCCTGGCCAGCTCTTCAAGTTGTGTTTCCGGAAGCTTTCGCAGATCCTGCGGAAGGTTAATGGTATCTAGTAGTTTTCTGGTCATTTCCAACAAAGTTACATCATGCAAACTGAATTATAAACCTGAAACGAAAACGGAATTTTCAAAATTGATATCTTGCACAAAAACCTGGAAATGATTAATCCATACGATGACACATACTTTATGCGGAAAGCGCTGGAAGAAGCTGAAGCTGCTTATGAAAAAGGGGAAATTCCCGTAGGAGTGGTCGTGGTCATTAACGACAGGATCATTGCCAGGGGACATAATCTTACAGAAACGCTGAATGATGTCACTGCTCACGCTGAAATGCAGGCTATTACTGCAGCAGCAAGTTTTCTGGGTGGTAAATATCTTAAGGATTGTACCATGTATATCACCCTGGAACCCTGCCAGATGTGTGCCGGTGCTCTCTATTGGAGCCAGATCTCCAAGATCGTTTTTGCTGCTGAAGACAGTACCAGAGGTTATAGAAAAAATGGAGTCCAGCTTCATCCGAAAACCAAAGTAACGACGGGAATTCTGGCAGAAGAGGCTTCCACTTTGCTGAAGCGCTTTTTTATAGAAAAAAGAAATCTGAATTAAAAAAGCCCCGACATCGGGGCTTTTAATTTAATAATCTGCAGGTAGTTCGGTGACCTTGATATGGTCTACATAGAATTTGTCTGGTAATGCCGACTCATCTATTTCCGCACCTCCAAGATTTCCTCCAACGGCCATATTGATAAGGAAATAGAAATCCTTTTTAAAAGGATACTCTTCCTCATTATAGTTTTCCGGAGTAAAGCGATATAACTGATCACCGTCTACAAAAAATTCGATATAATCTGGCGTCCACACAGCTTTGTAAGTGTGATAACCTTCTTCGATATTTGCAACTTTCGTTTTCTTAGTATTGATCGTGTTCCCGTGACTTGCCGGAGTATGCAGGGAAGTAAAAACGATTCCCGGCTCTTTGCCAATATATTCCAGAATATCGATCTCACCACTGGCAGGCCATCCAACCTCACTAATGTCTGCACCCAACATCCAGATAGCTGGCCAGAGACCTTTGCCTGTAGCAAGTTTTGCTTTTACTTCAATCACACCGTAAGTGAATTCCACGTTGTCTTTAGAATTAATCTTTCCGGAGTAGTAGGTATCATCTTTCTTTTCCGCAGTAATCACCAGTTTTCCATCTTCCAGGGCAACATAATCGCGATTGTATATCTGCTTTTCGTTATTCCCCCAACCACAAAGATTTGGACAGCCGTCACCCTCTTCATAATTCCAGATCTCCATATTGAGAGTATCTGAGTTGAAGTCTTCTTCGAAAATTATTTTTTCCTGTGCACAGGCTGTAGAAACCAGGACCAGGCACAGGGTTAAAAAGGAGTAGGGTCCTCTCATTATTTCTGAAAATTAAGTGTCACTGTCTGTAATTCTTCTGAATTGGTTCCAACCATCAATCTGAACTCTCCTTCTTCTGCTTCCCACTTTTCCTGAGCGGTATAAAACTGAAGCATCTCTTCTGAAATTTCAAAGTCTACAGTTTTAGTATCACCCGCTTCCATTTCGATTATCTCAAAACCTTTCAGTTCCTTTACAGGTCTGCTCGTGCTAGCTACCATATCACACACATATAATTGCACAACTTCTTTCCCTTTGGTATCACCAGAATTTGTAACTGCAACACTCAAGATCGCAGTTTCACCTGAAGTTAGTGTAGCTGAACTCAAAGTTGGTTTAGCGTATTCGAAAGCTGTGTAACTAAGCCCATAACCGAATGGAAATAAAGGTCCGTTTTCGATATCTGTATAATGCGAGTAGGTTACATGCTGTTCGCTGTATGGTCTTCCTGTGTTTTTATAGTTATAATACAATGGCTCCTGTCCTACAGCTCTAGGAAAAGAAACCGGTAATTTCCCGGAAGGATTATACTTTCCAAGAAGTACATCTGCAATTGCATTTCCACTTTCAGAACCAAGCTGCCAGGCTTCAACAATAGCAGGGATATTTTCAGCAGACCAGCTTAATTCCATTGGTCTTCCGTTTATAAGTACCAGAACGATATTCTTATTTACAGCGTAAACTTTTTTCAAAAGCTCTAGTTGCAGTCCGGCGAAACCAATATTTGCCTGACTTCTACCTTCCCCAGATTGAAATGCATCTTCACCAAGAACCATAACCACCACATCAGCGTCTCTGGCATTCTTAACGGCCTCACCCATTCCTGTAGTATCGGTTTTGTTGATCTTAAGCGGCATTAAAAAGCTACGTTCTCCCATCCCTAACTTTACTCCTTCAGAATAAACAATATCAGAGTCTGGTAATTGATTTTTTAAACCTTCTACTACAGATACTGCAGAGTTTGCTTCACCCTGAGCTCTCCAGTTACCAATTGGTGTGTCCTTGTCGTTAGCCAGCGGACCAATCACCGCGATCTTTCCTGCGGAAGCTGACATTGGTAAAAGATCCTTTTCATTCTTCAGGAGAACGATAGATTTTCTGGCAATATCACGTGCTGTTTCCAGATGCTGCTCGTAAGGCACTTCCTTTTTTACTTCAGCATTGATATAGCGATAAGGATCCTCAAAAAGACCCATCATAAATTTCACTCTCAGGATTCTGCGAACGGCATCATTAATAAGCTCTTCATCAACTTTTCCTTCAGCAACCAATTGCTCCAGTCCGGTCTGGTAAGCTCCGCCTTCCATATCCATATCGCTACCTGCTTTTACAGCAATTTCTGCAGCATGAACTTTGTCACGGGCGAATCCATGAGGTATCATTTCTGAAATAGAACCCCAATCTGATACTATAAATCCATCCCAGCCCCATCCAGTTTTCAACAACTCGCGCTGAAGGCTTACACTGCCAGTCGCAGGAATACCGTCAATTGTGTTGAAGGCATTCATAAAAGTTGCCGCTCCGGCATCTGCCGCAGCTTTAAACGGTGGCAGAATGACGTTATGAAGTTCGTTCTTACCAATATTTACGGTGTTATAATCCTTTCCACCTTCAGCAAAACCATATCCGGCAAAATGCTTAGCGGTTGCTGCGATCGTAGTAGGATCTGCAAGGTCATCTCCCTGGTATCCATTTACTTTGGCAACTGCAACCTGGGAAGTTAAATAAGGGTCTTCCCCGGAACCTTCCATGATTCGTCCCCAGCGAGCATCGCGCGAAACATCGATCATTGGAGAAAACGTCCAGTTCACACCTTCTGCAACAGATTCTAAAGCGGCAATTCGAGCCGACTCCTTTGCAGCTTCCATATCCCAGCTGGCAGTTTCTGCCAACGGCACAGGAAAAATAGTTTTGTATCCATGGATCACATCATATCCAAAAATAATCGGAATCTTGATACGTGAATTTTCCATGTTGAGCTTTTGTGCTTTTTCGGTCGCTTCTACTGAAAGCACATTCAGCATAGATCCAACGAGACCTTTTTTAAGCCTGTCTTCTTTCTGTTTGTTACCAGTTTCAGAAGCGGGTCCTGTAAGATCCCAACTTCCGTTGTACTGGATCATCTGTCCTACTTTCTCTTCCAGAGTCATGATGTTCAAAACCGAATCTACTTTGGCTTCGACATTCTTTACTGAACTTTTGAGACCTGATTCCTGGGCATGCAGCCCTATGGTCCCAAGCACAAGTGAAAGGGTACTTAAGCATAACTTTCTCATAATCTTAAAAAATAAATCCCGGAACCTGAAAGATCCCGGGAGTTGTTAGCTAAACAAACTATTTATATACTCTGATGTAATCCACTTCCATGGAAGCTTCGCTAAATTCGGCAGGGATATTTCCGCCAAGGGCGCCTCCCATTGCTACATTCATGATCAGGAAGAAATCCTTGTTAAATGGCAGAGAAGATTCATTGGTAAACGTGAAGTTCACTTCATTATCTACCAGAAAAGTTATTTCATCTGCTGTCCATTCTACCGCGTATGTATGCCACTCTGTAGCTGCATTCTGAATATCGGTTGCTTCGAAAATTGCATTCCCTCCTGAATTTCCAGGAAAATGCAATGCTGAAGAAACTTCATTTGGTTTGTTTCCTACAAATTCCATGATGTCGATCTCACCTGTAGCAGGCCATCCAACTACATCAAAATCGGCCCCAAGCATCCAGATCGCTGGCCATGTTCCACCGCCATCAGGCATCTTGGCACGAGCTTCTACACGACCGTAAGTCACTTCAAACTTGTCCATAGTAGTAATTCTTGCAGAAGTAAAATCAAATCCACTCTCAGTTTCTCTTCGAGCTGTGATCACAAGACTTCCGGCTGCTACAGACACATTATCTTCAGTATAATATTGTAATTCGCCATTACCCCAGCCATTAGTTCCGTTTCCGGTTTCGTAGTTCCAGATAGTAGTATTCAGTGCATCTCCATCGAACTCATCACTCCAGAAGATTTCAGTGAATTGAGAAACAAATGCTTCTTCCTCCTCTTCCTCTTCTTCTCCACCTGTACCAGCTTGTTGCTGGTCAAAAGGAGTTGTAGTGAATTTTAGATACCAAGCAAGATCAGGATTACTTCCTGGAATTGCTCTTACATGCATGGTATTTTCAGTAATACTAAGTACCTCGTAATTGCTTGTACCAATATAGTAGCTCATAAAACCGCCGCCACCAAGCTGAATTTCGGTTCCGGTCGTTGCATCGGCAGGAACTCCATTTTCCGCAGGTGCCAGGGTAACCGACTTATCACCAGAAGTATCATAATCGATACATTCATCCTGGCCACCGCCGCCACCAAACTCGGTCACGTAGTCTACGTTGAAGAACGTTTGACCCATATTATCCTGGTTGTAGGTAATATTTTCGCCACTTTCAGTAAAAGTAAGCTCATCGGTATAAAAACACGAAGAGATCTCATCACCCGCTTTTTCAAAAGGAGCCGCCTGGTAATATTCTGGAAAAGCACTTGCTACACCATCCGCAACAAAATTAGGTCCAACACCCAGGTGACCAGCTTCTACTGCTGCCACATACCAGGTTTTAGAACTTCCTCCAGTAAGGAATTGCTTAGTTTCAGGGTCATTGAAATCACTTTCAACCTCAACTTCCAGAGACATCGAGCTACTAACACCACCCTTACCGTAGGCTACTACGGTTACGAGGTACGTATTAAGTCCTGTTCTCGTGAAACGTTTTGTATAGTTTCCGCTTGGAGCAACAGCTGAAGATCCATCGCTGAAATTGTACTCGTAAGTGATCGCATCGTTGGCGGTAGCATTAAATTCTACCATGCCAGAACCATCATCACTAATATTTGTACTCACCTGAAGATCTGTAGGAACTACGATCGTATCCAGGGTGAGATCATCTTCCTGGCAACTTATCATTAAGAGAGTTGCAACCAGCAAGCTTATTAATTTAATATATCTCATAGGTTTTTCTTTTTCTAGTTCTGTTCGATATCATCTATATAAAATTCACCAGCAGTAAATCCAGCAAAATCAAGAAAGATTGAGATCTCATCGTACTCACCAACAGCAGTAAAGTTTGCTCCTCCTGGATCTGCTTCACTTATGTAGCTCGTTTGAGCGTTAGCAAAATCGAAGGTAAGTTCTTCCCATCCGGTTCCACCATGTTGTGCCTGAACCTGATTTGCTCTTTCACCATTTACTCCAGTTTCTAATTTAAAAAGTACCGGGTAAGCCACTTCTGAATAAACTTTCATTGTGATCGTCTTATTGAACCCTGAAAAATCTATTGCCTCATCTAAAATGAATGATAATGCTTCATACTGACCTCCATTATTTGTCACTTTCCCTACTGCATTTGCCGTGGCATTGATTCCTGATTGCTCAGGATTTGTAACTATTTCGAAAGGAACACTGTTAGCACCAAGAGTGAAATCATCGCTTTCAAAGTCAAGTGGGAGAGCGAAATCTCCACTAGCTGAACCACCATCTGTACCTCCTCCGGTAGAAGAGTTCAAAGTAATATTATCGAAATATGTAATAGATTCAGATGTTCTCACTTCAAAGTCTGGGAATACAACCAGTCCTGTAATGTCAGTATTGTTTGGATCTCCAATAACTCCAGAAAAGTCGAAAGTTAATTCTTCCCATTCATTCGTTTTAGTATTCGATACCTTGATTTCTCCTGTAGAACCTCCGGCTCCATTCTCGAACTTAATTCCTAAATCACTAATCTTACTCTTCCAAACCCACACTTTTACGATACTATTAGAAGCATCTAATGTTAATGGCGTAGTGAGCGTAGTAACAGTACCAGCGTAAGCTTGTCCTTCAGGTCGTGCAGTAAATTTAGCAACGCTCATAGATGTATTTCCAGTCATGTCAGGATTTGTGATAATTTCCAAAGCAGGATTATCGCCGTTTTCGAAAACTCTCCAGCTTGAAGAAAGTCCGCCATTCGCCGCAGATTCGAAATCTACCGGGAAGCTTGTAGTTGTAGCAGCTGGTTCTCCACCATCTGTGCCTTCACCTTGCATGATATCATCAAAATAATAAACTGAACCATCACCTGCTGGTTGTGCAGCATCATCAAACTCAGGGAAGATTACGAATTTATCATAGCCATCAGCCGGATCTACTAATGCTGAAAAATCATAAGTTAAAGTTACCCATTGGTTCGCTTCAGTAATTGTTTCATCAATGAAAACATTTGCAGGATTTTCTTCACCTTCTTTTTCCAACTGGAATCTTACATTAATTCCTGCTTTTGGAGACCACATTTTAAAACTGAATGTAGTTCCCCGTGATAGGTCTATATTTTGAGGGAATATGTGGAAAACTCCTGAATACCATGGAGAACCTGCACCTTTTACGAATTCATAAACAGTAGCAGAATTATTTCCATTCATATCTGGATTAGCAATTGGCGTTCCAGTAACATTTCCACCTTCAAATACACCTGATAATGTTGTGTTATCTTCAAATCCTATTGGAAGATTTTCAGCAGCCATTGGAGCTCCAATAACATCGCCATCACGCATTAGATCATCAACATAAAAAGTACCAGCGGTAGATCCACCCTGGTCAAGAAATAAGGATATTCTATCAAACTGACCATCTGGAACAATCGCAGCTCCACCGGTGTCATTATTATCTATGTAACTTGTTGTGGCTTCTGTAGCGAAATTGAAGGTTAAGGTTTCCCAACCTGTTCCAGCGTGTTGTGCATCAACTTCGTTTGATCGCTCGTCGTTCACACCTGTTTCTAATTTAAGAAGTACTGGAAAAGCTACTTCAGAATAAATTTTTACTGTAAGTGTTTTATTATCACCAGAAAAGTCCACGGCTTCACCAAGATTGAAAGTCACACCTTCAAATTGAGCTCCTGCCTTTGTAATAGCACCCACCATAGATTCTGTATCGTTAGTTCCAGATAATTGAGGATTTGCAACGATCTCGAAAGCAGTCTCTGCAGCTCCAAATGGAGTTACTGCATACCCAACAAGTGGGTCATCAAACGTTACTGGTAATTTTAAAGGATCTGAAGCCTCAGGTACTTCAACTTCTACAGTTTCTTCTGCAGTCGCTGCACCAGCTCCTTTAGCTACCACTCTAATCGTATAATTTCCAGCCGCAGCATAAGTATAAGAGATAGTTTCTCCTGGCATTAACTGAGTTGGCTCCTCATCGTCTGTATCTCCAAAATACACATCAAAACTTGCTGCATTGTCTGCCGTTGCGCTTACCTCTACCATTGCCGGGTTCGCGGGTAACTGGTTTACATTCACTTCCAGATTCTCCGGAGCTTTAAATGCAATAGTTAGACGTTGATTAAACTCGCTGGTTAGACCAGTAGAGCCTACAGCAACAACTTTTACAAGGTAAACACCTTCATCGTACACAGTAGTTGCAGTTTCTCCGTTGGCAAGTTCAGCTGTTTCTCCATTTCCAAAGTCAACCTGAAAAGTCTGAGCGCCTACACCGCTTGGTGTAATAGTTACCGTACCGGTATCATCCTGGCTAATATCAAAATCTGCTGTGACATCTGTTGGAGCAGAGATTTCCTGAAACGCGTAGTTCGTAATTTCATCATCTTCACATCCTGTAAAAAGCAGAAGCGAGATGGTAAGCATTGCTAAAATTCTGAATATTTTCATTTTTATTCGTTTTAATGGTAGTTCTTAGTATCCTGGATTTTGCTCCCAATTGTTTCCTGCAAGCTCAATTTCGATAGCCGGGATAGGGAATAATTCATGTTTTCCTGTAACGAAACCGTCGATTTCATCTGCTGCTCTTCCTGTTCTTACCAGGTCGAAGAAACGATGTCCTTCTCCTACAAGTTCCAGTCTGCGATCTTCATAGATTTGATTTAGCAGATTATTTCCTGAAAATGAAACATCTTCCAGTCCTGCTCTATCTCTTACTCTGTTCAAATAAGTTCTTGCACGATCTTCATTTCCAGATTTAAAATTAGCCTCCGAAGCCATTAGTAGCACATCAGCGAAACGAATTGCGCGGTAGTTATTTGGATTTGTAAGGTTTTGGTCACCGGTATTCAAATCCCCAGCTCTCGCGATATATTTTCTGTTGTAATATCCAGTATGTTCGTATCCTATAGCATAGCTTGCTCCAGTTGCAGCAGCATGTGCCTCGATATCAAGAACAGCTACATCTTTACGAATATCATCATCTGAAAACTCGTCAACTACTTCCTGTACGGGAACATTGAAACTAAATCCAGAATCAAATACAGCATCATCTGGATTTGGATAAGAAATGTTTCTTACACCATTAAATCCAACAGCCACATTTCCTTCCGAACATTGAAGACATCCAAAACCGGCACCTTCTTCATCTGAATACTGAACCTCAAAAATTGACTCCGCATTGTTTTCACCTTCTGGCTCAAATATGAAGTTATAATCCTGCACTAAGGAATAAGGTCCACTAATTACAGGTTCGAAAGCAGTAGCTGCTTCAGCAAATTTATTCTGAAATAAATAGGCTTTTCCAAGCAAAGCCTGAGCTGCTCCTGAAGTTACACGACCTTTTACGCTTTGTACAGCCGGAAGGTTTGCCGCAGCGAACATAAGATCCTGTTCGATCTGAGCATAAACTTCAGCTTTTGGAGTTCTAGGAATATCGAATTGTTCTCCAAACTGAATTCTGTTATCTACCGCTAACGGCACATCTCCAAACCATTTTACCAATTCAAAATAGTAATAAGCTCTAAGAAATCTTGCCTGGGCAATGATTTCAGTCTTACCTTCAAAATCCAGAACATCCTGAAATTCCAATACATAATTCGCGCGGTTCACACCTGCGAACATCCAGCTCCAGATATCTCTTAGCTGCTGATTTACAGGAGTATGCTCCATATTGTCTATTTCCTGAATTCCAGGAGTATCGTTCGCACTCTCACCACCCGCCAGGGTATTGTCTGAAGCGATCTCGCCCAGCATCACATTTAGGTAAGTAGATTGAAGCAGGTCATAAGCTCCAATCAATGCAAGATCATAATCTTCGGGTGTATTAAAGAAATCCTCAGAATTTTCATCCTGGCTGTCTACATCCACGAAGTCATCACTACATCCAGATAGCGCCAGAAAAGCAAAGGCGAGTATCCAATTGATTGTATATAATTTCGTTCTCATTTATTTAAAATTTCATATTAATTCCTAACATATAAATTCTTGGTACAGGATAGAATCCCTGGTCTATACCACCACCAATTGGAGCTCCATTAGAAGCTGAAGGATCATAACCGCTGTACTCTGTAAGTGTAAATGCATTATTTACTGAAGCATATACTCTGAATTTTTCTACACCGGTATTTGCAATAAGATCTGAATCCAGTGTGTATCCAATCTGCACGTTTTGTAATCTTAGGTAAGAACCATCTTCTACGAAGAAATCTGAAAACTGATTATTACTGGTAGCACCAACAGTCACTCTTGGGAAACTATCTGTAGTTCCTGGTCCTGTCCATCTACCTAAGAATGCATTCGTTCTGTTCGTATTTGGCTGATTTCTTTCAAAGTTTCTTACGATCTCATTTCCGAGGGAAGCGAAAGCATATGCATTGAAATCCCAGTTTTTGAAGGTGAACCCAATATTTGCACCCATGGTAAGGTCCGGAATTGGATCTCCAATATCTGTTCTGTCATCACTATCTATAACTCCATCACCGTTTTGATCTACAAAACGAATATCTCCAGGTGCAGCATTTGCCTGCGTTGCAGCAGCATCAACTTCTGCTTGTGTCTGGAAAATTCCATTAGTTTCTAATCCATAGAAATATCCGATTGGTTTTCCTGGCTCCATTCTGGACGGCGGCTCCTGCCCTATTCCAAAAACTCCTCCGGGAATGAATCCGCTTTCACTGTTTACGTAAAGCACTTCATTTCTAAGAGCTGTAAGGTTATAGTTTATATTAAACTTGAAATTATCATTTACAACCTGGTTATATCCAATAGA
>NZ_CAJWRQ010000033.1 GCF_913046405.1 uncultured Christiangramia sp. | reverse complement strand
ATCAACTAGTGGTCTAAAATGTTTTAAGAATAATGCTGTAAGTAATCTTACAAATTCTATTACAAACGATCCAATTATGCAGGATATTCTTAGAAGAGACCGAAATAAGAATATATTAAGGTTCGCCAGTTCCAGTATCTGTCCTGCATGCCATGGCGCCAGGATCAAGCCAGATCACCTGAAATTCAAGTGGCAAAACAGAAATTTTGCGGAATGGATGGATATACCCCTTTCAGAATTACATAAACTCTTAGGTAGCCTTGATCTCAAGGGTGGAGAAAAGGACCTTGTTAGCAAGATCCAGGTACAGCTTAATGATCTGGTACAGTTAGGAATGGGCGATTATTGTCTAAGTACGCCAAGCTCTAAGATTTCTTCTGGAGATGCACAACGTGTGAAGTTGATCAAACAGGTAAACAGCAATCTGCAGGGAATACTTTATATTTTTGATGAACCTTCCATTGGCCTGGCAGAAAATTATCAAAAGCATCTTCGTTATATTCTACAAAGATTGATCGCCAGGGGAAATACGGTCATGGTCGTGGAGCATGATCTTGACTTTATTCGCTCCGCCGACTGGATCATAGAATTAGGTCCTGAAGCTGGAAACAAAGGAGGAGAGATCATCTTCAACGGTCCAATAGATCAGTTTCTAAAATCTGAATCCATTCCCAGTCCTACTCTGGAGGAAATGAATGCTTCGGAAAAGGATTCTTCAGAAGTTTTAAGTAATTCCGTAGCTACAATAACTGCAGAAGAAGGCCAAATGACAGTTATTGGTCGGAAGAATGAAGCCATCGAAAAGAGGCTTCAGGAAATTTCAGAAGAAAGAGATCTGAAACTGGTTACTGTAAGTGATCAGCCCATTGGTAAAACTCCCCGTTCCAATCCAGCGACCTATACCGGCTTAGCCGATAAAATTCGCGATCTTCTGGCGAAATCTGATGATGCAAAGACTCGCAAATTAGGTAAAGGTTCGTTTTCATTTAATAATAAAGCAGGTAGATGTGAAGAATGTGAAGGTGCAGGGGTAATAAGTTTTTCCATGAATGTGATGGGAACGATCAACCAGGTTTGTCCTGTTTGTAAAGGTAAACGCTTTAAAAAGGAAGTGCTGGAAGTTAAATGGAATGGGAAGAACATTGCAGATATCTACAATCTAAGCATCCTGGAAGCAATCGATTTTTTCGCAGAAGACCGGAAAATATTGAATATTCTGAAACTGATGAAAGACCTCGGACTGGAATATTTAAAATTAGGACAACCTTCCAATACCTTATCTGGAGGAGAAGCCCAGCGAATCAAATTGACCAGGAATTTTGCCAAACCTTCCAGGGATAATATTTTAATACTTGAAGAACCCAGTATTGGACTGCATCAGCGTAATGTTCGACAATTAATTACTGCTTTGCATAAGCTAAAAGAACAAACAGCAGGTATCGTTTGTTTTGAAAACCATGAACTTTTCAAATTACAGGCAGACGCTTATTTCGATAATTCGCAATCTACTCTGGAATCTTCTAAACCAGAGTTAGTGAACCAGCAGACAGATAAGATCAGGATTAGGGGAGCGCGTACGCACTACTTGAAGGATCTTGATCTTGAATTGCAAAAGAATTGCTTGAGCGTGGTCACAGGTATCTCGGGATCTGGGAAATCTTCCCTGCTCATAGATACGGTGCATGCGTATGGGATGCAGGAGATGACGAGGCAATTTTCAGCATATCAACAGTCCAGGGTTGGGGTAAATTTTCAAATGGAAGTCGATCAAGTTGACGGATTAACTCCCACGATCTGTGTGACCCGAAAAGTGCCTAATTTTACAAACAGGTCGGATCTTGCCAAGCAAACAGGTATCGATAAACTTTTAAGATTTGCTTTTTCCCGTAAGGCTGAATTTGAGGGGGAAGAACTTTCAGCCAGTCATTTTTCCAATAATCACGAACTTGGTAAATGTAAGATCTGTGACGGGCTGGGTGAAGAACTGCTACCAGATGTTAAGAAGCTTGCACCCGACATTAATTTAAGTATTTCAGAAGGAGTTTTCGAACATAATAAGGCGCTTGCCTATTATGGGCAGAGAGACAGCCAATATATGGCAATACTCGAAAAAGTAGGGCAGGAACATGGTTTTGACCGCAATACTATGTTCAACCAATTTTCCGAAGAACAAAAGAGGATCATTTTCGAAGGAACCGGAGAAAAAGTTTGGGAAACCCAGTGGAAGTTCAGAACCAAAACCAGGGAAGGAACTCAGCAGATCAAAATGAAATGGGAAGGCCTGGATAATTACCTCAAACAGGAATATTATAAAACCCGAAAAAACAAATTCATTGAAAATTTAACCGCTCTGTTTACACCGGCTATTTGTAGCAATTGCTTCGGAAGTGGACTCAAACCGGAAAGATTGAAATTTGAGATTGGTGGCCTGTCTATTCGCGAGATCAAGAACCTTGATTTTTACGGGCTTGAACAGTGGATTCAGAATGCAAACACTTATCTGGAAATCGATCAGGAATTAGTTGAGAAGATTCAGCCATTTCTTAAAAATACTATACATAGGGCTACTCAGCTACATATAGATCACCTTCAGTTAAATCGAAAATCTCAAAGTTTATCTGGTGGGGAAAACCAACGGGTGGCTTTGATCACGCAGTTAAATAGTCCGTTAAAGGGTGTTACTTATCTGCTTGATGAACCTTCCGCAGGACTTTCAGGACATAATATTCCAGATCTTATAGCAATTCTAAAGGAATTGGTAGCCAAAGGAAATACTGTACTTGTCATAGAACATAATAAGGAGATCATAGAGGCTGCGACTGAGCTGATTGAAATTGGTCCAAAGGCTGGGAAAAATGGCGGACAAATTACTTTCCAGGGAACTCCAGAAGACTTTGTAAAGAAAGAAAGTACCCATGCCTATTTCAAAAGACAAGATGCCGGATTCGAGTTTACTTCTGAAAGTGAGCGCAAAATTGAAATAAAAGGAGTTTCGCGTTATACTTTGCAACGCAACTCTTTGGAAATTCCAGTTGGAGGGATCACCGCACTTAGCGGGAAAAGTGGGATTGGTAAGACAACATTGGTTAAGGACATCATTATCCCTTCTATTAGAAATCAAAAACCAGTTTATTGCGAGCAGATAGCATATCCTGAAAATTATAATAATGCACATTATTTTGAGGCAAAGAAATTAAGATCACATTCTGCCACCTTATTGGTTTCTTACCTGGATTTTCTAAAGGAAATTGGAAAGATCTTTGCTGAAAATTCGAAATTGAAACCTAAAGATTTCTCTTATAAAACGAAGACGAGTCAGTGTCCCGATTGTAAAGGCAAGGGCTACGTGGAAACGAGTCTTGATGTTACTGCGAATGCTATGGAAACCTGTGAATCCTGCCAGGGACAGCGGTACAAACCAGAAATTCTGGAATATAAGATTTATAACAAGAATATTGCTAAGGTCCTTAATCTGGATCTTCATGGCTTTAAAGTCTGGTTGATGCAACATGGTGAACTTGAGAAATTATGGGAGGCTCTGGAAAAACTTGAGGAAATAGGTCTTGGTCATTTAAACTTGGATCAGCCTATCCAAAGCCTGTCTTCAGGAGAGAAGCAGCGTCTATTGTTGCTGAACTGGCTTTTGCAAGGTAGTAAGGATGTACTGTATATACTTGATGAGCCTAGCACTGGCTTACATTATGAAGATATAGATTTGCTCCTAAAGATTCTGAAAGATCTAAGTATTGAAAATGATATTCTGGTGATCGACCATAACCCTTATTTACTGGAGAAAATTGGAATCGGTTTAGAGCTGAAGTAGCATTACTATCAAAACAAAAGATCCGGTATGAAGATTTAATTTCTTACCGGATCTTTAACTAAATAAGCTATAGCTTTATTTGATATCTTCTACGAACTGAGAAAATACTTTTTTATGCATCTCCAGGTCAAGGTCTGGTGAAACTGAAACCCGGGCGATATAATCCTTGTCATCTTCCTTTGTAGTACCCTGAGTGGAGGTCGCAGGTATCGTCCAGTAACATCCTTTTAACTGGCCGTAACTTACACAATACTTGCTTTCTTCAGGAATCCTGGTGATCATCATATTGATCAGTTTTTGGTTCAGGGACCTTTTATAAGATTCACGATCTGCAGCGGTTTCTCCTTTTGTAGGAAGGTCGAGAGAAAATACTGAAGGAGTAAAACCAGCAGCTGCTAACTCTTCAGAAACAAAATTGATCTTTGCTTCGGGAAGTTCAGATTTGATGAAATTTACAAATTCACGGGTATTCTTGTAGGCTTCTGTAATTCTTTGATTCATGGACGGTAATTGTTCCGCCAGAATTTCGACCTGCATAGAGGTTGCTTCATTATCACATACTTTCAAATGCATATCGATCTTATCCATCAATTCGGCAGCTTTTTGATTTGCCACAGCATAGCCGGCGGTACATTTTCCACCACTCGGGAATTTGGATCCGCTTACGTACGAAATTACTCTGATGCTGGATAGAATACCGTCTTCACCACAGAACTGTACATTCGGGCAAAAGGTTTGATCCAGAATAAATACAGGGTCTACAGCAACCTTACCATCTGCAGTCTTTCGGGTTTTCGCCAGAACTTCCTGTAGTTTTTCAAGTTCAGGAACTTCGACACGTGGATTTGTAGGGATTTCAGCAATAATCAAGGGCACGGCATTTTCATTTGCAGCCTGAGTCAGCACTTTATCGGTGCTTTGCACCATATCATTATCGCCATCTACTGGAAGATCCATGATCTCAACGTTTTCCATGCAGGCGGCAACACGACGAGCCTGATCATTAGTTCCTCCATAACAGTTTGGCGGTACAATAATTCGAATGCCTTTTCCTGGATGTTCGGCCATCGCGTCATCGATAAGCCCCATCATGATCGCGTACTGCATGGAAAGACCACAAGAACCTACTAGAACTTTGGAATTTGTCGCGGTGATCTTCTGAACTTCTTCGATCACTTTTTTAAGGTTGTCTTCATCTTTCGCCGTATTCTCTTCGGAAGAAATGCTTACAAGATTGTGTAGCAATTTATGAGTATCGGCCGGAGTCATCGAGATCGTTTCCCTTCTGCGTACGTGCTGAATTTCGGAAATATAAGAAGCGTTCTTTTTGCCATTTACAATAATAACACTACCAAGTTCCTGCTGAAGACTTAGTAGAAAATCTATATTCTGATCAATTTTCAGGTCTTTAAGATCTGCTTTGGAAGTGATATAAATGCTACTACCATCGAAATCTGGAAGTATTTCACCTTCATTGATCTGTAACGTCTCAAATTCATATCCATAGACACTTCGGAAAAGCTCAAAATTGAAATGTTCCGGAAGATTTTCAGAATAGATAATTCGGGTGCTTTTCTTCTCAAATAAATTCTTCCGCAGTACAGCTAACAGGGGAGTAGTTTGAGAGGAAAAACCAATAATATGATCAGATTTCAAAGCATTCAATTTACCCACGTACCATTCCAGAATAGAGGAAAGTGGATGCCCTAATCGTATATAATCATATGCGGTTGGTAGCTCAGCTAGTTTTTCAGCGCTATGATCATTGTTGGCGTATAATTCCTCAAACTTCTCCAGAAACTCTGTCTTAGCCAGATCTTCATTATATATATCCAGCCTGTGTGTGGTTAATTTTACCCAGTCTTCGGGAATGTTCGGGAGTATGTTTTGTATATATTTTGTCACTTTAGACTTTTCCATTACCTGTAATTTTAGATAGGCGGGAATATAGTTCAAATGACTTATTTTAAGAAAAATTACGATCGTAATTCTCTATGTGGATATTAGAAAGTCAAAAACACTTCAGGATAAAAATGAAAACTGTAGTAGTTTATTTGAGAAAGAAATAATGATTTTGGTTCTAAACCCTGGGAGTGAAAAAGTTAGAAAAGCGGCAACTGTAATTCAATTATAGTTTATGACCCTACTCATAAAATACAATTAGATGGTTACATCTTATATAGCAGCTACCGCCATCTAATTTTTGGTGAATTTATAACTTATGTTCAGCTCAAAATTAACGGTTTAGTAAACGTATCGATTTCTTGAGTTATCGTTGCAAACTTAGTTTCAGGCTTACCATGGTACCTTTTCCAGGCTCAGATTCTATGTTCAGCGCATCTTCAATGTCGTAGTCTAAAAGTGCTAGTCTTTCTTTTACTAAGCTTAGACCTTTAGAGTTATGCAGCCGATTCTTTCCAGTAGCCGTAAAACCAGAACCATTGTCGATGATCTTGCAGCATAAGGCATGCTCATCAAGCTTTTCAAAAATTATATGCAGTTTTGGATCTATACTTTTTACAGTAAAAGCATGTACAAATACGTTTTCGACAAATGTTTGAAGAATCATGGTAGGAACCTCTACATCATAGGTGTCGATCTTAGGATCCAGCTCAAAATTAACCTCTATAGCATTATTCATACGAGTGTTTTCTACCCGAATGTAAGATTGTAAATATTCGATTTCTTCAACCAGTAAAATAGTAGGTTTAGTACAGTGATCAAGATTCAGGCGAATGAGTTTGGCAAAATCACCCAGAAATATCGTGGCGTTATCAATGTCGCTATCCATAATATAATTCTGAATGGAGTTCATGGCATTGAAGATAAAATGCGGATTCATTTGAGCAAGTAATGCTTCCATTTTAGTTTCTTCAAACCTTCTTTGGATAGCCCGCTTTTGCCGCTCGAATCTTTTGTTCTTAGCAAGTTCATATTTATAGATCGCATAAACGATCGCCATTAGTGCCAGAAAAATATAGGTAAAGAACCACCAGGTTTTCCAGAAGGGAGGCTTTATGCTGAAATTAAGAATATTCTGTGAGTAGTTTAATCCTGTACTGGAATCAAGAACACGAACCTGTACCTCATAATTATTAGCTGGAAGATATGGCAACAGGATTTCAGAATTGCTGGTTGGGTTACTCCATTCTTCATCCTGGTTTAGCCTGTATTGATATTGTAATTTTTTAGGATATGGATGAGCATTGGTCGAAAAGCTGAGCAGCACCGTATTCTCATCGTAATTAAGATCGAGATCATTTACAGCATTTTCAGTCAATTCGTACTCTTTGTTATTAATAGCAATATCTTTTAACTGAATCCTTTTTACCCGATTAGATGATGCAAGAACTTCTTTAATATTGACCCTGAATAACCCATTTTCGCTGCCAATATGTAATTCATCGTTCTCGATTTTACTGCTGAAAAATGGCTGCTCCAAACCTTGTTCTTCGTCCAGAAATATAAAGCAGTCATCATTAACGAGTGTAAGTCCACGTTCTGTACCGATGATTAAAGTACTACCATAGGCATTGAGAAAAGAAATGGTATTTCCCTGAATACTGGCCCGGGGAATTTTTCTTAAAACTTCAAAAGATCCAGGTTTGTCCCGAACGATGAAAACATCTCCGAATTCACTGGAAATAGCCAGATTGTCGTTGTGAGATACCATATGCCGAAGATTTTTTTCCTTCCAGATTTTTAAATTCAGGTAAGACTCGAAACGGCCATTCTCATACTTATAAAGACCAGTAAATACTGATGTGAAATAGGTTTTATTATCAGTTTTCAGACTGCTTACCACCATGGTTGGTGTGTCTTTATGATCCTGTGGATAATATTTGTAAGACAATTTTTTTGGATCGTCGTAAATTCGAACACCTCCATAAGGGTTGGTTTCGATCAATTTACCATCGGTCGTGAAATTGATCTCTTCTGAATGTAATGGTAAATAGGTATCCAGTTTTCCATCTGTATCTATCGAAAATATCCCAATATTAGAATTTATCCAATAAAGGTTATTTGAAGTTTTGATGTCATAGAACTTAATGTTACTTGCTGTGGTGTTATGGTCCAGTTCATAAAAATCATCTTTATGTTCTGGTAGTGGCCTAGTTGTGGTCCTGAGATAATTTTGCTGCCAACGCTTAAAATCTAATAATTGAATAAAAAACTGGTTCGTTGCAGAGTTGATTTGAACGCCCTGCTCAAGCAAATATGCTGTGTTCCCATCTATCTCCGCAAAACCCTGGATATTTTGATTGAACAGTTCTTTAAATTTTATTAGTGGTTTTAGCTGAATTTCGTAGACCCCTGATGATAAGGTGCCTATGTACAATCTTTCAAAAGCTTCGTCGTAGGCCAGAGAATACATATCATTTCCCTGTATTCCGAAGGAATTTGTACGGTCTCTAAAATTTTCATTCAGTTCGAAAATACCCCCATTACTGTCATAAATTCCCCAGGCCGCAGCATAGATAGTTGAGTCACTCGTTTTTACGTAGTCCCATATTATTGAATTCGCGAGTTCTTCTGAAGCAGGCTCTCCTGATTTTATATATTCTGAAATTTCAGATTTTGTATAATGCCCCTTATTGCTACTGAATATGCTGTTATCGTCAACGAATGCAGAATAGATATACCTTTGATCGTTTACCTGTTTTAGACTGAAAGATCCTTCCGAAGAAACTTTAAAAACTCCGGTTCTATAGGTCGTAACATAGAGTTCTTTCTCAAATTCGAAAAATCCAGAAACTCTTAGTAAAGCCTTAGACCCTTCATTTTTCCATGACTGAATATCGAATGTGTTTATATCAATTCTTGAGACACCATCACTGGTTCCAACGTAGATGTAATTTTTATATGGAAAAAGTTGGACTATTTCATCATGAACGAGTCCGTCTTTTGTAGAGAGGATCTTGAAATCATCACCATTGAAAACACTTATCCCGCTCCCATAACTTCCAAACCAGATCCTGTTTTGCTTATCCTCAGTGATTGCCCAGCAACTATTCAGGGCGAGTCCATCTTCTTCAAAATAGCTTTGGAAAATATTATTCTGCTTACTTACAATTCCGTTCTCGGTTCCTATCCATAGCACATTATTGCGATCAACGAACAATGCGCGGACTGCATTATTCGGCAGTTCGTTCGCAGCAGAATAGTTCCTGGAGGGAAAATTCTGGGCCCAGAGGCACTGGACACAAAAAGAAAGGTTATAAAGCTTCTATTTATTTTGTAAGATAGCATTGATGAATTCCTCTTCTTTACGGAAGGAAACCGGAAGTTTCTCCCCGTTGGTTAACTCAACTTCCTTGTTCGCTTTATGGTAGCGCACAACAAAATTCAGGTTAATGACATAACTTTTATGTATTCTTAGAAATGCTGAAGGGAGGATTTCTTCTACAAACTTAAGTGTTTTTGTGGCAGTTTTTGTAGTTCCATCAATACCTTTTATCGAACAATAATTACTTTCAGCCTTACAATAGAGGATCTGGTTAGAATGGATTAGCTCAAAACCTTCCAACGTAGGGAAGGCAAGTTTTGCGATATTTTGATCATTTACATTCAGGTTCTCGAGAAGCAACGTTAGTTTATCTTTAGTGGATAATTTTCTTTTTCGTTCCTCAAAACGTTTGATCGCATCTCTCAGGTCGATATGATTGATGGGTTTCAGAATATAATCAAGAGCGCTCTGCCTTATGGCCTGGACAGCAAAACGATTATGTGCGGTGGTAAAGATCACTTCAAAATTTACAGGATCGAATTGCTTGAATAATTCAAATCCGCTCTTTTCCGGCATCTGAATATCAAGAAATACCAACTCAGGCGCATGGTTATTAATAGCAGTAACGCCAGAGTCAACAGAATGGCATTTGGCTACAATATTGAATTTGTTGGGAAAATACCTTAGGAGTGTTTTTTCAAGTACATTTTGAGCACTTAGCTCGTCGTCGATTATAACTACTTTGATCATGCCATAAACTTACATATTTGGAAAGATATGACCATAGTGTATAACCTGTAAAAAAGTCGCAAGACTTATTAAGCTTCAAAAATGCAAAAAGCCACTATTATAAATAGTGGCCTTTCGCCTTCACAAAACAGAATAATGTGGTTGAGTTATTACACTTAGAACGCTCCTATAAAGTGACTACCCTGAGTGTTCACCAGTTCAGCACCTTTAGTAACTTCTCCAGTCTCGGTATCTACAATATAAATATTTCCATTTTCGCCAACCGGAGCCTGCGTAAGATAAATCTCGGTACCATCTACTGCAAATCCCTGGTATTGGAAAAGGTAGAAATTAGGGTCGTAAGGAATAGCGTCGATCTTTTGTGCTGTCTTGGAATTAAGGTCTATTAAAGCAAAATATCCCTGTGCACCAGCAACACCTTCAGCCGATCCGGCATGACGATATGCAAGCACAGCCTTTCCATTCGATGCTGGTCTCCATGCAAGGATATAAGCATCATTTACGCCTAGAGCTTCGTCAAGATTGAATACATAAGAGTCATCATATTCATTATCTGAGTCGATCTTTAAAATATGTGAACCTTGTGGATCACCCTGATTCGCCTGGTAAACACTTCCATTATATTCAAAGGCATTTATACTACGATACCCGTTAGTGTTACCAACTCCAACTTCAGAAACGATCACTTCAGGGTTTAGAAGTGATGGATAATCAAGAACAATAGATCTAGAGGCTAAAACCGCACCATCATTATCTCTCTCTCCAGTTTCTGGATCTACCTTACTAAGTCTCGCACCAATATAGATTTTATCACCCGCTGCATTTAAAGTAGGCATATCGATTCTTGAGATATAATATCCTGCAGCTTCTTCTTCAGCAGAAAGAGGTACACTATGTTCCTGAAATTCCTTGATTGAAGAGTTTTGCAAATCCAGGGTTACAATTCCCATGGTAGCTTCAGTACGTACATAAAAATCATCTGATGAATCGTCTGGAGTATCATTATCACTAAATTCGTTTCCAGTATTTACATAAACTGCAGCTCCAGTCTGGTCTCCATCAAAAAGTTTGATCCATCTTGGAGCAGATCCTACATAAGGAGCAATACTGATCTCCGAACCTGTTTGTTCGAAATTTTGCCCACCTAGAACATTGTATTTTGTGTAATTTCCACCAGTATCCCCGGCATAGCTAATATTGAAAATAGTGCTTCCATCTTCTGAAGCCTGTAAACGTGCAGTTCGATTCGACGGAACAATAAATCCATTTTCAAATGGTTCTATAGAAAAGTCAGGATTTTTTGCATCTTCGCTTGAAACTGAATATATTAAAGTTCCTCCATTTCCATCACCTGGCTCTTCGCCCATTTTTGCTGCAGCAACGGTAATCCAGCGGCTTTCGGTCTCTGGTTCAGGAATAATATCATCTGTGCTATCGTCGCTACTACAGGAGGACATAAGTCCAACGACTGCTATCGCGCTAAAAATTGACTTAAAGTTGAAATAATTACGATTCATGTTATGAGTAATTTTGGTTAGAATTTATTTAATGAATAGTTTAATTTTAAGTAGAATGCTCTTCCAGGTTTTTGAACTGAAAGATTGTCAAAAACAGCCTCGTCTAAAATGTTCTTTACATCGAAGCTTACTACAATATCCTTCCGAGGAAATGTATAGCTCAAACCGAGATCATGAGTAAGCTGTTGTGGTACTTTAAAAAAGTCGTCTCCAACAGTATTGGAACCTTGAGGCACCAAGTAAGAAAATTCATCTGTGAAGTACATATTGTAGAAAAGATCCAATCTTGATTTCTTCTGAAGTAGATCTTTAAGCGTATATCTGGTATTTCCACTCATAGTAAGAAATGGAGTATTTGGCACATCAATTTCAGATCCCCTGTTTTCGATTTTAACGTCAAAACGGGAAACATTGAAATTGAAATCCAGATTGTTATTATAGGAGTAATTGAATTGTGCATCAAAACCCTTGGAAGTTCCGCTGCCCTGGTTCACGTATAAGATCAATTCATCATCTACATTCAGGGACGTTTCAATAGGCAATCCAATTCTATCCTTAATATTTCGTAGAAAAAGATTCGTGGTTATTCCTATACTGTGTCTTTGGTAATTAAAAGTACCTAATCTTAATCCTACATTGAAATTGTTACTTTGTTCAGGGTTGATACTAGAATTTGCTACCACATTATCTCCATCATTTCCAAAGATTTCAGTTTCGTCTGGTAGTCTAACGGCCTTTTCCGCAGAGGTGAGAAGCATTACTTCTGGAGTTATCGCGTAGGATAGTGCAAATCCATAACCTTCATTTTCTTTATTGCTACTTACGGTCTCGTTCGTATGTTAGATTTCTCGAGGAAATTTAGCTAAAAATAGGAATTAATAATTAAACCAATGGAAGGGATAGTGAGGTCTCGGTAGATACATTTTATTTAATGATATCGTGCGTTAGAAATTCCACCCTTCCATTTTTCTCTCAGAACTTGAACAGTACCTGGATCCTTTTATAGAGATCGTATCAAAGACGAGCAAAAGTAACGGAGAATCCGGTTTATAATTAAACAATTATGAAGGACCACATTTTAAAAGTAGCCTTGGGAGTAGATGTATCAAAAGATAATTTGGCGGTATGCCTTTGTCGTCTAACGGTTAACCTGGCAAAAGAGTTTGAAGATTCTTTTGAAGTAAGCAATGACATCTCAGGATTTAAAAAACTAATACGATGGCTGGATGCACAAGTAGCAGAACGGGAAAATCTTTGGGTGGTTATGGAGTCCACCGGGGTTTATCATGAAGGCTTTGTTTATTACCTCTATGAAGCTGGTTTTAATGTGAGCGTGATGCAATCTGGACGAGTTAAGCGTTATGGCCAGAGTCTGGACCAAAGATCTAAGACTGATGCACTGGATAGCCGTATGCTAGCTATGCTTGGTTGTGAACGTGCATTACCTTTATGGACACCACCAGATCCTACCTTGCGGGAATTGAAAGGTCTGAGTCGGGAACGCTCATTTCTTCTAAAGGAGAAGCAAATAGAGAGGAATAGGCTTCATTCGAACCAGCATTCCGCATACAGTAATAAGCGGGAATTAAGAAGGTTTAAACAGCGTTTAAAATTGATCGCTAAACAATTGGAGGAGGTAGAGAAAGAGATGAAGGTATTGATCAATGACACTCCTGATCTAAAGTGCAGAATTAAACACCTGGAAAGTATTCCAGGAATCTCCTTTGTGTCGGCAGCCACAGTAGTAGGTGAAACCTTAGGCTTCACTGGCTTTACCAATGCAAAGCAACTTACCAGTTATGCTGGTTTTGATGTAGTGCTGAAAGAATCTGGGGCTTATAAGGGCAAAACCAGGATCAGTAAGAAAGGGAATAAAAATATACGTAGGGCACTGTATATGCCGGCGATGACCGCTGTCCGATGTAATACGACATTGAAGAAGTTTTATGAGCGCGTGAAACCTACTAAGGCTAAACCTATGATTGCTTTGGTGGCAGTAGAGCGAAAGTTATTAGTACTGATGTACAGCTTATGGAAAAATGAAATAGATTATGATTCAGAATATGAGCAAAAAAAGACAGCAAGAACCGAAGTCCTTGCTGCACAGGATAGAAGCAATTTAGCATTGACTTCTTCCTAAAATTTTAATCAAAAATACTTGTTTTATAACACAGTACCTAACTATTCTCCTGTCGCCAGTAATATCTGTTACGAAGGCAGGATCTGTACTAATAGTTTTCTGCTGATAATATTTTCCAAAAATGCTACTCTTCAGTTTATTTTCGAAAGCATTCAATTCATAAGTAATTGAAATAATGTTTTTGCGCAAATCTCTTGTACCTACGAAGCTATTTTCGAATTCAGAATCCAGTGCATCACTGTCTTCGCGATCTATGGAACTATACAAATGATTGACTAGAAAAGTATGATTATCTGCAATGGAGTAGGAGAGTCCGGTTCTTATAGAAGCAACATTTCTGTCAATTTTAGCGAGCGTTGGGCCTCCTTCTTGCTGGGAGCCCCAGGTATATTGGTATTCATTTCCTCTGAAATCTATGGCTCGTTCTCCATTCCAGCTATAAGCCCAGGCAAGAGTATCTGTGACCTGGCGGTCACGTTTTCCATAATAAGCATTTACTTTAGCGTTCAGACCATCTGTAAATAGATCTGATTTTTGATAACTCAGATTTGCCAAAGCAGCCTGGGATTCAAAAAAGCGGTCTTTATACGGCGTAATGGTCATAAATGCTCCATGCTGAACTTCTTTGTAATCATCAGATCCAGTGAAGCCAACAAAAAATTGATCTGCCCACGAAACATCGGTATATCCTAATTGTACAATCCCACCTGTCGAACGATATGCATCATTGAACCTTCTTGCAGTAATAGGAGTTTGAACTCCTCCAAGACCTGTAACTACAACACTTCTGCCGGAAACTTCGTAATCATTATCTGAATAATTGTGAAAACCTGATGCTTTTATGGTAAATCCGCTATCATCAGCGCGATACAAACCATTCATAGAAGCCTGGAACGTATTAAATGATCCGTAAGATACGGAGGCATTTAAACTGGTATTCATAGATTGATTTAATACAATATTGATGGCACCACCCAAAGCATCGTCAGACAGGTGTCCGGGAACCACTCCCTTATACACTTCAATTTGCTGGATAAGTGATGGCGGAATACTATTTAAATTGAAAGATGAACCAAAAGTAGAAATAGGAATTCCGTCAATAAATATGCGAACAGCACTCCCGGATAGTCCATTCAGACTAAATTGAATATCTGATCCTAAACCACCATTTTGTCTGAGTTTGACTCCAACCGTATTATTAAGAAGTTCAGTAGTCTGAATATTTCTTTGGCTAGCTTCTTCAGTATTAATTACACCGATGGCAAAACCAGTTTTCTCAAGTTTCGTTTTTTTGGATTCTCCCTGAATTGCCACTTCATCAAGTTCATAATCACCTTCATTCTTTAGCTGAATATCATGTGTTACATAATTTGAGTCTAAAATTACCTGATGAAAACTTACGGATTTATTGGTGTTAACTTCCAGAAGATATGTACCTGTAGGTATATTTTTAAATAAGTAGATCCCATTACCATTTGTACGGGTAGTGCGACTATAATTTGATCGACTTAATTTTATCTCTGCATTCGCTACGATATAGTTATTAGCATCAGTAATCTCGCCTTTTAGTTGCGACTGACTAAATAATGCCGTTGGTAGTATAAGTAGTAGTATTAAAATCGTTCGGGTCATTGTAGTAGTAATTCCAGACAAAATTATATCTATTTAGACTAAATCCAAATAAAAATCACATGAAAAGTTATTAATTTCTATTGATTTGAAATACAGGTAGATATAATGTTAAAATATTGTAGGGACTTGTTGTTGGTTTTTTTAGACACTTTTAAGCAGAGCGGATCGGATTCATCGAATTGAAATGGTTCTACAGTGAACGGTGATGCAGATTTTCCCGGATTTAAAATTACTGATTAATTTAAAATTGATAATTCTCACTTTTCAAGGAGTTCCTATCTAAGCAAGGGTTGGTACCTTCTATGTTAAATAGCTCTAATTTGAATCGTTTTAAGGAATGTCTTTTGGAAAGGCTTTATGGAGAACGTTAGACCTGTGAAATAATTCGTAGGAGATACTTGTAAGATAGAGTAAAATAAACAAACTTTTTGCAGGTAGGAGGAATAGCTTGAATTCTTTCGTAATTACTTGTATTAGATCAATTGCAGATCCTTCATGATCGAAATCAAATGCGGATTCGTATTCGCTCTAAATTCATCCCTCAATTCTTTTAGCCTTTTTTCGATCGCACTTTTACTACTCGGCCTGATATTCTTATTTTTTAATTCCTTTTGAATTTCGTCCTGTGTAAAACCGTTTGCCAGATATTTAACAATATTGATCTCGAAGTCATTTAAAGTAAGCACATTATTCTGGTTCAGGATCTTTTCAATCGACGGAGAATTATAATTGGCACCTTCATTCAAATTCAGGATCGCCTCTTTCAGCTCTTTTAAGCCACTGCGGTCTTTGCAGACATAGGCATCTATATTTCCACTTGCCCAGAGTTCCCTGACCGTTTGAGGGTGGTCTTCTATCGAGTTCACGATAACTTTAAGTTGAGGATCTTCGAATTTTAATGCCGAGATAAGGTCTTTTCCGGAGGTTAGTTTTTCCTCCCGGTAATCTGGTTTGAAGGAAAGATCACAAATTAGTAGATCATAAGGACTGCCTTCCTGTATAGCTTTTTTGGCCAGAAGCCAGGCTCTATCACAATATTGCGCGTGATCTACCTGTGCAATTTTCAAATCTTTCAACACAAAAGCGACAGCATGATTTATACTGTCCATATCTTCAGCAACTAGAACTTTTTTAAACATGTTAAAATTATATTGGAATTTGAATTAGAACCTTCAATCCTTTTTCCTGTTCAGTTTCAAAATTAAGTTTTCCTTTGATAGAAAGAATACGGTTTTCCATATTAATAAAACCATTACCGGCTTTCAGACTTTGACGTGAAGTACCTATCCCATTATCAGAATATTGAATATGCAGCGTTCTGTTTTCTTCGGAAAATACAATAGCAACCAAACTGGCCTTACTATGTTTGTTCATATTGATCATGATCTCCTGAAGGACACGGTAAAGAATGATCTTTTTCTCCGGGCTTAAGCTTTTCCAGTTGATGCTGTTTTCCCCACGAAGAATTAGTCTGGCATCTGCCGGTAAACTGGAACTAAGCGTGGAGAGCAAATGGGGAAGGAAATCTGCTCCTGTTGGAATACTGCTATTTTCCCTGGAAATATTACGTGTTCGGTTATAGATATTTTCCAGCTTATCCATGAGCATATTGGGTGCAATCGAATCCATACTGCTCATAACATTGTAGACATCGTTTGCCAGTTCATCATGTATTTTTTTGGAAATCCTGGATTCTGTACGATGCGCTTCGCGAATTTTATCCCTGGTATGTCTTTGTCTTAAATAATAGAAGCCGAATCCGCCACTTACTAAGACCAGCAAACTTCCTAGTGATAATATGATGATCTGGTCCTGCAGTTGCTCTTTCTCTATAGCCTGTAGAGCCGTTTGATCTTGTAATTGATCGATCTCTAATTCTTTCTGTTCCTCATCAAATTTAATTTTAGCGAACATATTTTTAGCCTGGGCATTTTCCGAACGGATGCTATCGCTTAGCTGAATATAGATTGTTGAGAATTTTTTGACCGATTCCATTGGCGATAGGTGGATCAATTTTTCTATGGCATTCAATTGCGCCGATTTACTATTGAGTTCCCTGGCTGTAGTGAGCAAGCTATCTCCGTAAAGTTTTGACACATTTTCATCCTTGTTTCGGTAAAAATTGGAAAGGTGATCATAACTGGCGAGTAGGCCATTTTTCCCATTGTTCAGCAGTCTTATATTCCTGGATTCTAACAAATCATCTTCCACGTTAGCGGTAGAGTCTTGCAACCACCTGGTGTAAGCCAGATTATCTAAGAACCTGGCCTTAGAGAGAATATTAGTTGAATCAGAACTGCGCAGGATGTTTTCAAAAATAATTATGGCCTCATTGTAATTCTTTTCATCCTGGAGAGATAGTGCAATATTGTTTAAATTACTCAAACTGTCCTTCACATTGGCAGCAAATGCAAGAGCGTTTCTCCATTCACGTTTGGCATCACTTTGAAAACCCTGGTTACGATATGCTGTTGCAATAATATTGTAAGCGGTACTAAAGTAAGTGGAGTCAGTGGGATCCAGTAGTTTGAGGGCTTCAGCAGCAGTTTGTTGAGCTCCGGTATAATCTGTTAATCTGCTTTGTGCATTAGCCATCTCTATTGTTCTTTGCCCGGCCCTGGAAGAATCTCCATCAGCAAGGTGTAACTCCCTGGAGATAAAAGCATTTCTAAAATATTCTTTATAATCGTTTAGAGAGCGATGAATAATAGCTTTACGGTAAAAACCTGTAGCTTCAAAATGAATATTTTCATAGATCCTAGATTGATCGATCATTTTTGAGGAATAGACCAGTGAGCTGTCATAATACCTTAATTGATTAAAGCTATAGATAACGCCATCCAATAACTTGAGATGCACTGTATCATTGTCGATCCTGGAAGAGTTCAGACCATATTTAAAATTAGCAAGCATTTCTGCTGGCAACTTTGATTTTAATCCTTGCTGAAAATAATATTCTCCGCTGCCAGGTTTAATTTCTTCTGAACTGTTTTCCGAAGCCTGGTCACAAGCGGTCAGGCCGAGACAAATACCGAGGTAGATCAGAAAATACTTTGAGATTTGCATTTAGCGAAAATATATAAAAACTGAGGAACCCAGAATACTTAATTGGAAAGTTTGAAAACTAGCAAAGAATGCAAGCTATTTCAGCCATTTATGGCAAATTCCGAAGATTATATAAAAAACTTTATCTCAAGAAATGGAGCAAAATATGAAGTAGATAAACCTGCATAAAGTTCTAACTGTTTCTAATATAAATGATCACCTATACTTCGGAATATTTTAATTTTCAGTTCTTCTGGAATTTATCGGGCCAGCTTCAGAATGAATAATATCAAATATCGATCTCATTATTCCGGAATAAAGTAGGGGAGAGCTCTCTTTGTTTACTTCTGGTCAAATATTTCCGAAGAACGCCATGCTTCCATCGGCTTTCGGGTTTGTGGAAGCTGCTGGTCTGGTTTATGGTGGAGGACTTTTCAGTAGAACAATAGTTCCGCAAGGTTTGTATAAATGGAAACGAAATTCTGAAAATCCGTACGAAAATTATTGCGATACAGATTTACTGAAAAATGTAAACGATTGTGATATTCAAATTCCGTTAATTGAACAGGCCGGAATCTTAAAAAATGCGTTTGATTTACTTGGATGGCAGACTTTTGCAGATTTGATCGTCTTTACCGGACATGGTAGTCATACTGCAAATAATGCATTTGGTTCAAGTCTGGATTGCGGTGCATGTGCTGCGAACCCGGGTAGACACAACGCCAGAATGCTCGCTAAAATAGCAAATAACGAAGTTGTAAGAAAAATTCTGGCAACCAATTTTGATATTGAAATTCCCGAAAACACCTTATTTCTAGCAGCTGAGCACAATACAACGACAGATGAGATCCTGCTATTTGAAGATAAGACCAAAGATATTCATAAGGCAGCAATCATGTCTTTAAAGGCAGACCTGAAAAAGGTTCAGCGTAGCGCTACAGCTAAACGACTTAGCACGAAGAAAAATTCAGTTTCTCTTGCAGAACGTAAAGCAAATGACTGGAGCGAAACCAGGCCAGAATGGGGACTCGCAAAAAACGCCGGATTCATTATAGGACCCAGAAATCTAACAAAAAAGGTTGATCTGGACAGTCGATGCTTCTTACATTCCTATAATTGGAAACTGGATAAGTCGGGAAAGGCTCTCGAGACTATTTTACAAGGTCCCATGACGGTCACTCAATGGATAAACAATCACTATTATTTTGCCATGGTTGATAATAACAAATTTGGTGGCGGAAATAAAATCGTCCATAATATTACGGGCAGATTTGGCGTAGTAGAAGGGAATGGAGGTGATCTTAAAACAGGACTACCGCTCCAATCGCTCATGAAATCTGATGAAGAAATATATCATGAGCCCTTAAGATTGTCGGTAGTTATTCAAGCACCTTTAAATAAGGTAAGAGAAATAGTATCCAGAAATCCTGAAACTAAAAAACTCATTGAAAATCAATGGATCTACGTAATGGTTTTAGATCCTACGGAAGACAACATGATATACGATTTAAGATCAGACATCTCTTTTAAGTCCCGATATGAGGAAAAGAATGAAAGGAAAAATGTTCCAGCTTTTTTGGAATTAGCCAAAGTTTAATAAAAACTCCTTTCTAAATAGAGCGGCTAAATGAATCTTCAGATGGCCGCTTTTTTATTTTATAGAGTTGAATTTGCGAATACTTTAAAGCTTGTTGATCTATTAATTTATAAACACGCTATTATAAGTAAAAACTAAACGAATTTTTTAAAAGTCTTACTCTAAAAAGGCAGCTTTAAAATTTGAGTGGAATATAAGATCTATAAGTATAGCTTGAGATGAAATTCTAATACTTCAGCTTTGTTAGCTGACATTGTATTTTTCCACCTCTGGCGGCTGGTTTGCCAGGTTCTTCAGCACATTCACACAACTTTGTAGTTCCGTAGTCATTGAGCTTTTCATGAGCATCGGAGCGTGCTCAAATGGATACAAGCGCATTTTCTTCCGGATCTTCTTCACAGTCCCCGTCGATTTCAAATGCATGAATAGTATTTTCGTAAAAATAGACCAAAGGATCCCGATCATACGATGAGGTGGTCCACATCCTGAATTCATCAGGCATTCCCGTATCAAACTGAACAACGCGTTCATCTTCATTTTCTGAGATGGTTGTAAGCTTTTAGTTAGTATCCCTGATGGCAAAAGTTTTAAATTGATTCACACAGGATGGCTGGCGCATAGTATAATACAACTCAGAAGTAGCGTGGTTATGGTATGAATATAAGGTGTTTACAGCCTGAACGGTCATTCCAACTTCGGCACCAACTTTTTGTCCGTTGATCTCATCTATTCTTAGCAATCCCCAATGTCCCAGGATTTCAGCATAAGCATATCCACCTCTTACATTCGCGAAATTTTTTTGATTTCTTTCACTTTCTTCAGCATACATTGGGAACCAGCCTACAGATGCCCAAAGATTTGGTAGTGATCTGGCACTTACATCATAAGGGAAATTTTTAGGTGCCTTCACCTTTTCACCGGTCACCATTCTAAAGAAATTCTCAGAGAAGGTATAACCTTTAGCTTTCACCTCTGGATCGCTAACTTTAGTTTCAAAAAATTCTTGAAAAGTGGTTCTATCAAGCCATTTAGCGACTTCAGACCTTGCCTCCAGTTCACCGCCGGGACTATAGAGCCAGTCAACATTGCCTCTTGCAGCGAAGCAAGCTTTTGCAGCCTCAGGATTGTGCAGGATCTGGTAGATGTTTTTGACCATTAATTGCATATCGCGACGCTCCATCACACATAACTTACCAATTCCGTCCACGGTTTCATAAGTTGCCACGTCTGAATCAATGCAAGAGCTTCCAGCTGGAGAGGTCGTTAAAGCCACCGCATAAGCTTCAAGATACTGCAGCGATTCTTTCCATAAAATATCGATATACTTCTGTTCCTCTTCGGAATACACTTCAAATTCTTCCAGACATTTAAATTTTACATTTTTCAGATCTTTGGGATTGATAAAATCCGGAATTTTCTGTGCATAACTGAAGGTGATAGAACTAATAAAGAAAATCGTACTCAGGATATAATTATAATTGTTGCTTCTCATTTCGAATTTAATTTTATCAGCCTTAGAGACATGTAAACTTTTAGTTGCCAGAAAAAATTGTCGGCATCTGGAACAGTTGTTTGTAATTCTAAAATAGTTCAATTTTAAGACACTAAAGAAGCACTGTCACTTCGGAAATATCTATCTATGTTATTTTTTACTTCCGAAGTAAATGATTAATTCTCATCAAAAGTCAGGCTTAAGGCTCTATGAAGATTATGATTTTATTCCTGTTTTCAACTAGTTTCCTTATTCCAATTAGAGTCTGATACCTAAGTTAGTTCTACAGAGAAGATTTTTTTATCACATTGAAGATCGTCTACTTAATTAAATTTCCTTTTCAATCCGAATCTTCACCGACTTGCTAATAGGTGTATTACTACGCTCTGCAAAATGGTTGTAAGGCACCAGCGGATTGGTTTCAGGGTAATAGGCAGCAGTGTTGCCGGCCGGAATGTTATAAGGCAATACTTTAAATTTGTACGCCATTCTTTTCTTGCCATCATAGGTGCTACTTAAATTAACGATCTCAAATTTCTTTAAACCGCGCTTCTCCATATCTTCCTGATTCATAAAGATTACCCGACGTTCGTTATAAACTCCGCGATATCTATCGTCTAAGCCATAAATAGTGGTATTAAACTGGTCGTGACTTCTAATGGTCATCAACATTAATTCATCTTCCTGTAACTGGTGGTCTGGAAGTTTATTCAAAGTGATCTGTGCTTTACCATTAGGCAACATACTAAAATCTCTGTGCCGCACATTATTAGGAAGGTAATATCCAAAACCTTTAGATCGTTCACTGGTCTTCTCAAATCCCTTGGCGACCAGATCAATTTTCTCGCGTATTAATTCGTAATCTTCTCCCATTGCTTTCCAGTCTACGGGGTGATTTCCGTTGAAAAATGTATGGCCAAGATTCCCGATAATTTCAGGCTCGCTCATAATACTACTGGATGCAGGTTTTAAAACACCTTTGGATTGCCGGATTCGTCCCATACTACTTTCCATTGTCAGGAAACGAAGATTTCCATTTTTCTCATCTTTTTCAGACCTGCCGAAAGTAGGTAAGATCAATGCTTTATTACCCGTTACTAAGTGTGAGCGGTTTAGCTTAGTACTAATTTGAACTGTCAATTTACAGTTATTGAGTGCCTGCGCAGTATAATCGGTATCTGAAGCGGCCATTAAAAAGTTTCCTCCTAAAGCGAAAAATACACTCGCTTTGCCTTCATGCATCGCCTCCATAGATTCAACCACATCAATACCTTTTTCGGTAGGCGGATCAAAATTCATATGCTTTTTAATACGCTCATTAAGATCTTTATCTACAAAGTGCATGATTCCCACGCTTCGATCTCCCTGCACATTACTATGCCCACGCACGGGACAGGTACCCGCATTTTCCTTGCCTATAGCTCCTTTCAGTAGCAATAAGTTCACGTATTCCCGGATGGTTTCCACCCCGTTTTTATGCTGAGTAAGTCCCATGGCCCAACAGACAATAATTTTGGTCTTCTTGGCAAGTACCTCTACGGCTTGATTTATTTTTTCATTAGAAACTCCCGTTAAAGCGAGTAATTCTGCTTCATCGAAGGATTTTAGATCGTCTATCAATTCTGAATATCCCTGTGTGTATTCTTCAAGAAACTCATGGTCAAAAACTGTATGGTCTAAAGCATCTTTTTCAGCAAGACGTTTAAGTATCAACTTTACCAAAGGAATATCCTGGTTAATATTGACTGCTAAATGTAAGTCGGCAATATCTTCACCACTGCCAAGTAAACCCTTGATATTTTTGGGATTTTTAAAATTAACCAGTCCGGTTTCTTCTAATGGATTTATCGCAATAATATAGCCACCGTTTTCTTTACATTTTTCAAGTGCAGATAGCATTCTTGGATGATTGGTGCCAGGATTTTGGCCGGCAATGATCACCACTTCAGCTTCATAAAAGTCTTCAAGTTTGGTACTTCCTTTTCCAATCCCCAGGGTTTCGTCAAGGGCGACTCCGCTGGATTCATGGCACATATTGCTGCAATCTGGCATGTTGTTGGTTCCATAAGCGCGAATAAACATTCCGTATAAAAAAGCAGCTTCATTGCTGGAACGACCGGATGTATAGAATATAGCTTCGTTTGGAGAATCCAGACTGCGTAATTCTTCTGAAATTAATTCAAAGGCATCCTGCCAGGAAATGCTTTCGTAATGAATGCTGCCCTCGCGTAAGACCAGTGGTTCTATAAGTCGGCCGAATTTATTTAGCTGAAAATCACTTAACTCTGAAAGTTCTTCCACTGAATATTTCTGAAAGAAAGCGGCATCAATATGACTATGCGTAGCTTCATCTGCCAGGGCTTTTGCTCCATTCTCGCAATATTCTCCAATTTTGGAAGGATGTTCGGGATCTGGCCAAGCGCAGCTAGGGCAGTCAAAGCCATCCTGCTGATTAATAGTGAATAGAGCTCGCATGGAATCCACAACACCCATTTCTTTAAAGGTATGCTTTACGGTTTCTCTAATCCCCAGTTTTCCTGCAGCATGGGTAACGGGATCTTTAAATTCAAGTTCCTGAAATTTAACGGGTCCTCTATGATTTACGTTTCTTTCGATTTTCTTTTTCATCTAGAGCGCAAGAGTTTTTGGGTTAGGGTAATTATTAGATTCGTCTTCACCACGATCTTCCAGGCAGGTAAAATCTTTCTCGAGAAGGACATCTATAGATTTGCCTTTAGAAGTAATGACAGAATGAGAAAATCCCACCCGATTGTTAGTATCCCAATCTTTCAGAAGAGCATCAGAAATTTGCAAAGAGATCTTATTATTGAAAAAATTAATATTTAACTGCTCAGTTGTTGCAACTTTCACTTCATAAGCGAAATCCAGGTTTGGAAAATTTGTGGTTTCTTCGATAGATCCTTCTCTGCATAAGTGTTCCACTTCATTTTTCGTCAATCTATATCTCACCGAATTTCCTCGAATCCTAATTTTCATTTTAATGTAATTTTATTGGCTGCTGACTATTCAAACAACCATTTAAAGTTAAGCCTAATGGTTTTAATTATGGATAAGAATATTACTCGAAATAAAACTTTTAAGGTGCTTTTAAGGTTTTGTGGTAATTTATGATTGATACGGAATAAGAAACGATCTAAACTTTCTGGATTTCAAGATGTAGTTTACTATCTAAATTTCTGCTTAATTACAATACATCTAGATTTTCAAATCAGGTTTGTCTTTTCAGAATTAGCTTATTTTTATTTCCTGAAATCAATTGAAGTGATAGAAAAAGAAGCGATCGAAGTTTTTATACTTGCGGGAGGGGAAAGCAGAAGAATGGGAACAGATAAAGGTCTGCTCAATTTTCAAGGAATGCCCATGATCTTGCATATCATTAAGCTTCTCGACACCTTAAACTTGAAAACCAGTATAATTAGTAGTAACAAGGAATATTTGAAATTCGGTAAACCTTTATATACCGATATTATTCCGAAGAAAGGACCTATGGGCGGATTATATACTGCTCTTGAATATTCTAAGGCTCCAATGGTTTTATTGCTGGCTTGCGATATGCCTTCCATTAACAAAGAAGGAATACAGAGTTTGATGACCGTAGCCGAACCTGGAAAAATAACTGTGGCCACAGATTCGGAGCGAATTTCTCCGCTTTTAGCCTGCTACCCAAAATCAGTAATAGAAAAAGTAGAGAAAGCTATTTTGGCAGATGAATTAAAAATGCAGGATTTTGTTTCAAAGCAACCCCATGTCATATTAAATCTAAACGCACTCGAGAATACAGCGATTTTACGGAATATAAATACTCGAGAAGAATTACAAGCTGCAGAAAATAAATTAATTGATGGCGAATAGTTATTAGGCGAGTCAGGCTTGGTCTATCAAACTATGCGATTGCTGGTACAACTTCCGACGATAAATAGCTTGCAAAAATATAATCCTGAAATACTAATTAGCATCTCTCCGTTTTTGTTATTAGTCTTTGATTTGTAAAATCACTTAGGAGTGCAGATATTTAAAAAATCAAATCGCATATTATATACAATCTTCTAAAGATTTTTAAATCTAAAATGGCGGACAGCTGCATTTTGATATCGACCTAACTGATCATGAAAGTCTAGCTTCCTACAAAGCGGATATTCATAATTACTTTAATGAACAGAGGTATTCTGTCGTTTAGCAGGAAGCAGAAGTATGGTGGTCTTTCCAGCAAATTTTTCAGATTAATACATTTTTTAAAGTTTCGCTCATGAACACATCGCTATTTCCAAAGGTATCGCGGTATGGGAATACTATTCATGAATCATCGCTATGGATGCTACCGGTAAATTGCAAGAAGCCTTTATAAAGATCGCCCTAGGACATTACGGTGATCATTACCATGAGTATTATTAGAATAGTATACATTATTTCTTAGATTGTTTGATTGTCCAGGCTGAAAGGATGATCAGGTTACTAACACCACTATTTATATAAAAACCTAAGATTTTTGAAGGATAAGCATGATACAGGAATCTACTGAAATTAGTATTTAGAGACTATAAATTACAATAGTAAAAACGAACTCTATAAAATCATGGCTCGCAGAGTTCAATTAATCTATTTTAGATCATTTTATTTTCTTACATGAAAATTAAGTGCAAGGAATGTTCCTGAAAGTAAATAGACTACCTGCTATTAATTCAAAGCAAATAATCTGATAGAGTTTTTACGCTAAATTTGCCGCTACTTAACATATTATGAAAAGAGCTTTAGTAGGATATAGAAAAAGTGCTTTTGGAAGGTATATTGCTCGCAATCAAAAGTACGTACCCATTCTTTTTTTTATGGGTGGTTTTATCTTTGATACCTTGACCTTGGGGCGAATAGATCGTGTTTATGATACGTTGGTACTTTGCTCGCATATGACCTTGGTTACAATCACTCTTTATTTATATAATGTAGTGAATGAGGAAAAGTGGGAAGGTACATTGATCAGGCGTTATTCCGAATACTTTCCGCTAGCTATACAGTTTTTCTTTGGTGCACTTTCAAGTGCATTTGTCATCTATTTTTTCAGAAGTGTTTCCCTGTCAAAAACTATGTTTTTTTTCATATTGCTGGTTTTGCTCTTATTTGCAAACGAGTTTCTCAAAAAGAAAATCTCTAATAAATACCTTCAGTTTAGTGTATATTTTTTTATAAGTTTTATCTTTTTTGCCTTCATGATTCCCACGCTCATCAGGGAGATGAATACCTTTATTTTTATCATTTCGGGTTTTGTAAGTCTGGGGTGTACGCTGGCACTCATCATGTTTATTTACGGTTCAAGCTCGGGCACCAGAGCTGAGATAAGTCTGAAAAAACTGATCGGTCTTATCTTTTCTATTTATATCACAATTAATGTTTTTTACTATTTTAATCTTATTCCACCAGTGCCGCTGGCTATGGATACCGGGTTGGTGGCACATGATGTGCGAAAAATAAATAATGAATACATAATCACTTACGAGAAGAATCCATGGTATATATTCTGGCGTAAACATCACACGACATTTCATCGTGAGATGGGTCAAAGAGTTTATGTGTTTACTTCGGTTTTTGCACCTACAGATTTAAAAAAGCCCATTTTTCATAGGTGGCAACATTATGATCCTGAAACCGAAACATGGCAGGTTACTGATGACCTTGGCTTTGAAGTTGCCGGTGGGCGTGATGGTGGATTCCGAGGATATACCTATAAAAGCAACCTTAGAGAAGGTAAATGGAAAGTTGATGTGATTACAGAAGAGGAACTGGTACTAGGTGTTGTGGATTTTGTCATTACAAATACTTCTGAACTTCCTAAAAGCGGAATGGTAAAGAAAATATTTTGAAAACTGTTCCTTGAAAATGACGTTTTCGTACTTATAAATATTAGCTAATTTAAACTTTCATTTTATTTATTATTATTTCTATTGCT
>NZ_CAJWRQ010000032.1 GCF_913046405.1 uncultured Christiangramia sp. | reverse complement strand
TTATATGTACCAGCAGCAAGACCTGTAAAAGATCCGCTTGATTGATAATCACCACCAATACTATATTGAAGACCATTTACTGTAGAAACAGTAATGGATCCAGTTGCAGTTTCACAAGTTGGTTGAACTGTAGCAGAAACTACTGGTGCATCCGGAGTATTTGGTTGCTCCTGAATTACTACTGAAGTAGCTGGTGAAATACATCCATCAGCATTTTTAGCAGTTACATTATATGTACCAGCAGCAAGACCTGTAAAAGATCCGCTTGTTTGATAATCACCACCAATACTATATTGATGACCATTTATTGTAGTTACAGTAAAAGATCCGGTCGCAGTCTCACAAGTCGGTTGAACTGTTGTAGAAACTACGGGAGCATCAGGAGTGTTTGGTTGCTCCTGAATTACTACTGAAGTAGTCTGAGACTCACATCCATCAGTATTTTTAGCGGTTACATTATATGTTCCAGCAGCAAGACCTGTAAAAGATCCGCTTTCTTGGTAATCACCACCAATACTATAAGTAAATCCTTGAGTAGTCGATACGGTAAAAGATCCAGTTGCAGTTTCACAAGTTGGTTGCACTGTAGCAGAAACTACTGGTGCATCAGGTCTTGAAGAGCTATTTGCGATGGCAATGTCTTCAGAGGTTTTACTACAACTACCTTTGTCTACTCTTACCGAATAGGTTCCTGGGGAAAGGTTGGTAAACATTCCAGCACTATTTATTGACTGCTGGATACTTTGTCCATCCTCATCAAGAAGCGTATAGTTATAATTTAAGTTGAAATTTAGAATTGAAACTTTTCCATTTTCCTGATCACAAGTAGCACTGATTGATTCGATTGAAATATCAATCGACTCCACTTCGATTTCAAATGGAATGAAGCAATCATTTGTACCTGGTACAATAGCATTGTACATATCGTTTTGTACAGGAAATGGATTGTTCGTGGTATACTCAATAGTATTAGCATCTATTGGGAAACTATCATAAAATCTTGTTCCTGATGGAAATGCATTTCTAATTTCACTTACAGGAATATTAGTAAGTGAGTCACAAAATTTGAACTTCTTTCTATCCGATGAGTCAGAACAATTTTCTTCAATATAGCTTTGTGCATCAATTGGTATAGATAACGATCTTGTGATTGGCTGACCATCACAGGCTCCAGACTGATCAAAACCCTGGATGAAATCTGTGTTTTCAAAGTTTACTCCAGATAACTTCCCTTTACCGTTAAGAGATCCTTTAAAATCTAAACTAGCTTCACTAGAACAATTCAAAAATTTAAGGATGTCACAATCTTCAGTTACTTTTATTTTTAAAGTTATTTCAGCCAGTACCGTTGAATTGTCTGCAGTGGTAGGTAGATCACCCAGATTCCATACTACAGAACCTGTTGCACCAAGAGTGTTATTAAAACTAATGGAGTTGGGAGCAGGTGTTGGTGAGTAGAATATCTCGCTTTGTCCTGAATTTTCTACGTAACTTCCATTATACGGTAGTGGTATAACCAGTTTTACATTTTCCAGGTCCTCTGAACCTTTATTACGTAATTCAACCTTGTAGGTGATTTCATCACCAGGTTGAACAGATTCCGAGCCGGTGTAAGGTTGGCCATTTATAGATTCAATCGAGTTAATCCCTTCGATCTTAGGTTGATAGGCATCAACAGACATTGCAAGAGAATATATGATGTAAGTATCTTGCGTTGTACCATACCTGAAGGTAGCTTCACTTTGATTATTGCCAATAACTGAATTGTTCTGGTTCGGTACATTGAACATACTAATATCCAATCCGGTGTTATTTACCAGATCCGGATTTCTATCACCATCTGTATTAATAGAAGAGTTGAAGAAGTTTCCGGTAGAATTTTGATCATGAGACAGTCTCTGCCACTGGTTGTTTCTTTTTTTAATTTCAAAATAATCTCCGGAAATACCTCGATCTCCTTCACCAGCCATCAATCCCAGTTTGATATTGATATCTCCATCTTGAGCAGTATTAAAACCCTCAACATCAATTTCGTAATCCTCGGTAGCATTTCCACGAACGTAGGCATATCCATCGAATATTGTTACATCCCTCGGGTTCATTAAGGCATTTTCGTAAACAACGACCATTCCCCAGCCCCCATAATATCCCGTAGATCCACCATTACCTTCACTTAAAGCAATATCAGCAACCCAGTACTCACCAGCGCCAGAATTTTTAACTAGATCGGTAACTTCAGAATATCCTACATACATATTGTTATCACCCGGATACCGTATCTCATTCTGAGCTGCAATAATATTCTGATAATTTCCATTTGGTGTTCTGAATTTAATCGAACGTTTCCGGTTGGTAGTAACTGAGGAATTCGCTCTTCCAGTCCAGTATAAACCCGCGTAAACTACATTAGAGCATTCTGATGATGCTCCATTCTCGGTAGAAAAAGTTAATTCAGCACTAGATGAGTTATCAGTTCCATCATTATTGTCGGTATCCACGAAAACCATAGTATTGTTACTATTCAACCGGTTTTCATTATAAAACTGAAGTGTAAGATTGGAATTTCCAATAAGCGTAAAATCTCCATTTACATTATAGATTTTCTTATTGTCTGAGTTTTCGGATACTCTTGGCTCAAATTCTTCACGAACCTGGGCTTGTAAACTACCAGCGCACAGAAGACCAAAGAAAAATAATAGCGCATAGCTATTCAATTTTTCAGAAATATTGTTGTAAACGTAGAAATGTTTCATATTACTCGTTTTGTAGTATTATTATTCGGACTGGATTACTTGATAAAGGATAGAAATTCCTTTCGCATTAGTGAAAATATTTGCTAATTCCTTTTCAGTACATGAGGATTCACATTGGATAAAGAAATATTTCAAGCTTGAAAAACTGTTCATTTTTGAAACATCAATATTTATGTTGCTATTCTTGTTATAACGTAATTTCACCATTTCGATATTTTGAAATAGATCGTTTTCAGTATAGATAATACGATAACTGTCATCTTCAATACTTGCCATAATAGGTGTAGTATTTTCGAATTGATGAACATTATTATCCTGAATATATATTGTAGGAGACACATCAAATACTAGTGTCTCTATCTTTTCAATATTTAAGGAATTGCCAGTATTTTTTTTATTAAGAGAAGACTTTTGAGAAGAAACTTTTTGAGCTCTTTGCTTACTATTTAATAAGGTTTCTAGGTTAATTACCTCATAATCTTGAGCTGTTCCTTTCAGTGTAAATGCGAAAAGGAATACCAATAAAGCTGTAATAAATTTGGAATTACTTGACATAGCTATGACTTTAAAATAGATTGTTCTTAATTTTCCATTAAGTATTGATATATAATATCTTCACTTAAAAGTACGTGGGGAGTACATTAAATATGTTATTAGTAATTGCTTTTGCAGTTTAGCGAGACTACTTTAGAGAAGTGTGGGGGTGACTCTATTATGGTGCAATTCTGAAGTAAAATTAGAGAGAATAAAGGGCTGAAGTGTGTAATAATCAGCTTTTTAGATATAACGCGTTATAATCTCGTTCAAAGACTGTATACAATCCCTAGATTGGGTGATAAAATGCAATCTAAAAAGTCATCTGTCAGAATTTTGTAGGAATTTAAGATTTGTCGCAGAATAAATAACCTAAATTTATTGACTAAATAAGATGTAAACAATTGATTAACAGTTGCAAAGAAAATAAAAATTTTGTAGTCCGTTAAATTTTAGAATTGTGGGTAAAAAAGAAGATTTGTGTACAATATCCGACAAAATGCATGTTTATTATTTCCGACATTAAATGTTCCAGAATCCGTCAGAAACATTTCAATCTTACTTTCGAAACTCGTAAATTGCAGGAAAAGCGGCCTATACATGAGCAAAAATCTCAACCATTATCGTAAATCCTACAAAAAGGATCGAATAGAGGATAATGCTATTCCTGAAGATCCTTTACAATTTTTTCAGGAGTGGTTTAAACAGGCTGATAACTCAGAAGACATCCTTGAAGCCAATGCGATGAACATTGCTACGGTTGGAAAAGACATGATCCCAAAGTCACGAATTATTTTATTAAAAGCTTTCGGACTGGAGGGATTTCATTTCTATACAAACTACTCTTCAGATAAAGGTAAGGCACTGGCTGAAAATCCTAACTGTTGCCTGTCATTTTTCTGGCCAGAGCTGGAAAAACAGGTCATCATCCAGGGAACCGCAGTAAAAATTTCCGAAGAAGAGTCCGAAGAATATTTTCATTCGAGACCTAAAGGCAGTCAGTTAGGGGCAATGGCTTCAGATCAAAGTTCTGTGATTCCTTCGAGGGCGTATCTTGAAGAAAAATTATCCAGTCTTGAGGACAAATATGATTCAGAAGAAATTCCGAAGCCAAAAAACTGGGGAGGATATGTTTTCCAACCAGAAACTTATGAATTCTGGCAGGGAAGGGAAAGCCGCCTGCATGACCGGATACGTTACAAAAAAACTACCAACTCCTGGAAATACGAACGTTTAGCACCTTAATTTATGAAGCGATTAATTTTAGTAAGACACGGTAAATCATCCTGGGCGAATGAACTTCCGGATCATAAGCGACCACTTAAGAAAAGAGCTTATAAAGATGCTGAGCTGGTTCTAAAAAAATTCCAGAATTTCTATCAGCAAGGTGGGTTGTTCTGGACCAGTTACGCTGTTCGTGCACATGAAACTGCGAAGCTATTTAAGAAAAATCTGAATATAAAAGATCCAGATTTTGAGGTAAAAGAAGAACTTTATACTTTCAATCAAAATGAGTTGCTTAGGGAGATTCAGCAATGCCCTGATGATCGGGACCAACTTATTGTTTTTGGCCACAATCCGGCTTTGACCATCCTTGTAAATTTTCTAGGAGATATGAAGTTTGATAATGTTCCAACAACTGGCCTCACGGTGATCGATTTTGAAGCTGAATCCTGGCAGCACATTGACGCTGGTAAAACCATCTTACATCTATTCCCTAAAAAACTCCGCTAGAATTTATGGCTAATAAGAAATATACGAACCGCGAGCTAAGCTGGTTAAGCTTTAACGCAAGAGTTTTACAGGAAGCGGCAGACGAAACAGTGCCTTTGATAGAAAGATTGAGATTCCTGGGAATTTTCTCCAATAACCTTGACGAATTTTTTAAGGTACGTTACGCAACCGTTAAACGAATTGATCTTGCCGGGAAAGCTGCCAAAAGTGTTCTTGGCGGAATCAAGGCGAGTAAACTTCTGGAGGCCATAACTAAAATTGTAATAGATCAACAGTCTGAAAGTCTCAAGATCCTTGAAGACATTCAGGAACAGCTAAAGGAGCACAATATTCACGTGATCAACGAGAATGAAGTCACCTACAAACAGCAGGACTTCATTAAAAACTATTTTTTAAGCAAGGTGAGTCCGGCCTTGGTTACCATTATTCTGAATGAACTTCCGGAAATGCCGTCATTAAAAGATTCTGCAGCATATCTGGCGGTGAAGATGGTGATGACCGAGGAAGTTGAGCAGAAAGATGGAATAGACAGGATTTTAAAGAGAAAAACTAAGGAAAAGCGATATGTTTTAATTGAGATCCCGCGCAATATCGAACGTTTTGTGGTACTTCCAGAGGAAGATGGTAAGCAATACATCATTCTTCTGGATGACCTTATTCGGTATAACCTGCATACGATTTTCAATATTTTTGACTATGAAAGTCTTTCAGCTCATATGATTAAAATTACGCGGGACGCTGGACTGGATCTGGATAGTGACCTTAGTAAAAGCTTTATTGAAAAGATTTCAGACAGTGTAAAGGATCGAATAAAAGGAGATCCTGTTCGCTTTGTTTATGATAAAAATATTGATAGCGAGACTCTTACTTATTTGATGAATAAAATGGGTATCGATTCTACCGATAGTATCATTCCCGGTGGAAGGTATCATAACAGGAGGGATTATATGGATTTTCCAAGTCTGGGGAGGCCAGAGCTACAATTCGAAAAACGGGAGCCCTTGCCAATTCCCGGCTTGATTCTCCAAACTAGCGTTCTAAAAGGTATTGCTGAAAAAGACTATTTATTATACACCCCTTATCAGAGTTTTGCTTATGTCGTTAAATTCCTGAGAGAAGCAGCACTGGATCCTAAAGTTAAAACGATAAAGATCACAATTTACAGGCTGGCAAAGATTTCACATATCGCCAGCTCCCTGATCAACGCTGTTAAAAATGGCAAAAAAGTAACGGTTCAAATTGAACTGCGAGCAAGGTTCGATGAAGTGGCGAATATTCGCTATGCCGAACAAATGCAGGAAGAAGGTGTGAATTTGATTTTTGGGGTTCCGGGACTCAAAGTACACTGTAAAACCTGTGTGATAGAGCGTGAAGAAGAAGGTAAACTCAAGCGATACGGTTTTATAAGTACTGGAAACTTTAATGAAAATACCTCTAAACTGTATACAGATTATACGCTGTTCACCGCAGATGCTGCTATTCTGAAGGAAGTAGATATGCTCTTTGAATTTTTCGAGACAAATTACAAGGTAAACAAGTACAAGCACTTGATCGTTTCGCCACATTATACAAGACATGTAATTTATAATCTTATTCAAACTGAAATTGATAATGCGAAAAATGGAAAACCTTCAGGTATCAGGCTAAAGTTGAATAGTCTATCAGATAATGGGGTGATTGATAAATTATACATGGCCAGTAAAGCCGGTGTGAAAATTAAATTGATTGTTCGCGGAATCTGTTGTTTAAATCCGGGCATCGAAGGGATTAGCGATAATATCGAAGCTATTAGTATTGTAGATAAATTTCTGGAACATCCAAGAGTTTATATTTTCGAGAATGGTGGAAATCGTAAGGTTTACATTTCATCTGCAGACCTTATGACTAGAAATCTGGATCAACGGGTCGAAATTTCCTGTCCAATCTACGATGAGGATATCAAGCAGGAACTTATAGAAACCTTCGAAATTAGCTGGAGCGATAATGTGAAAGCCAGAACACATTGTAGAGGCATGGACAATCCTTATCGGCGTACCGACGGTGAAAAGGTAAGATCCCAGTTCGCACTTTATGATTATTATTTAAGAAAAACTGAAATTTACGAATGATCAAACAAAAGAATTTCGCCGCTATAGATATTGGATCCAATGCTGTAAGACTATTGGTGTCAACTATTACCGAAAAAGAGGGTAAAGAACCAATGTTTCGGAAGACATCCCTGGTGCGTGTTCCTATAAGATTAGGTGCAGATGTGTTCCTGAAGAAGAAAGTTTCAGAAAAGAATACCATGCGAATGATCGATACCATGCATGCCTTTAATCTATTAATGAAATCTCATGGCGTAGAAAAGTATAAGGCTTATGCAACTTCGGCGATGCGGGAAGCTACTAATGGTAACGACATTGCTGCTATAATTAAGGAGAAATCTGGAATTGATATAGAGATCATTGATGGATCGCATGAAGCTGCGATCATTGCCGCTACAGATCTTCACGCACTTATCCAGAACGATTGTAATTATTTATATGTAGATGTTGGTGGTGGAAGTACAGAGTACACCATGTATAGTCATGGCAAAACGGTTGCTTCCAGATCTTTCAAAGTTGGAACTGTTAGAATGATGGAAGATCTCGTTGAGCATCATACCTGGGAAGAAATGCGGGAATGGGTTAAAGAAACTACCAGGGATTACAATGATATCGATCTTATAGGTTCTGGAGGAAACATCAACAATATTTTCAAAACCAGTGGAAAGAAGGAAGGAAAGGCTCTTAGTTTGAAGTATATGAAAGACTACGATGAAAAGCTAAATTCTTATACTTACGAGGAGCGAATTACCGAACTGGATCTAAAGAATGACCGTGCAGATGTGATCATTCCAGCCACAAAGATCTACGTAAATTCCATGAAATGGGCTCGAGCCAACTGGATCCATGTACCCAAAATCGGACTCGCAGATGGTATAATTAAATCTCTTTATAATGATTCTAAGAGGAAAAAAGGTTAACCGTGAATGCTTTCCTTTGTTCCCAGATCCTTCATGATTTTAGCTTCAAATTCCAGTAGATCCTCCCATTTTTGATCTACTACTTGCCGGTCTTCACCATATTGCCGGGCGAATTTCAGAAACATCGTATAGTGGTTCGCTTCGCTTATCATCAAATCCCGGTAAAATTTGGCCAGATCTTTATCTTTCAGTTCTTCAGAAAGTAGTCTGAAACGTTCGCAGCTACGGGCTTCGATCAAACCAGCGATAAGAAGACGATGAACCAGTTGAGTGGATCTGCTACCACCTTTAGGGAAAAACTTCAAAAGTTGTACGACATATTCATCTTTACGGTCCCAACCCATTTTGAAACCCATATTCAGCAGCCGGTCGTGTACCATTTTGAAATGCCCCATTTCTTCTCTTGCAAGCGCAGTCATGGCGTTAACAAGGTCTGAATATTCCGGGAAACTAACAATGAGGGAGATCGCTGTAGAAGCTGCTTTTTGTTCACAATAAGCATGATCAACAAGAATTTCTTCAATATTTTTCTCAGCAATATCAGCCCATCTCGGGTCGGTAGGTAATTTTAATCCTAACATATTTATACATCTAAATCAAAAGTTGCTCGCAATTTGTCGAGTAGAGGATTGGCCTCTTTCAGTTTTTCGTATTTTTCCTGCGGAGTAAAGGCGTATTTTTTGGAAACAGCTTCGTCTACATGAATGATCAGCCGGATATGCGTATTTCTAAGTCTGGCTTTAAGAAAATTCATCAGTCTGTTTTCTTCCCTTTCAAGATCGATCTTCATCGTTTCATTAGGAAAGGTGAGATGAATATCTCTGTTTTCAAGGCTGGGTGTTTGCGATTCGAAAATAGAAGCGAGAATCTTTTCACCTTTATTCTTCAGTTTTTCTGAATAATTTTTCCATTCCCGTACCATATCTTCTTCGGAAAACTCATCATCCATTACCTCTTCAACAGGTAACATCGCTTTTTGTTTTTCCGCCAGTTCCTTTTTCTTGCCAATACTTTTTAAAGATAGGCCAGAGACTTTTTCCCGGTTGATCTTCGGAAGAATCTTTTTTGTTCTAACAGGTTCCTCTTCAATAACTTCCCTAACCTCCTGTACTTCAGTTTTTTCAGTAGCGTTCGATGTTTGCTTCGGAAGGTTTAAAGAATCTTGATTTGCAACTGCTTCAGATCTGGTTTCAGGAGTATAAATCTTAGTATCAGCTGAAGTTTCCGTAGAATCTGAAGGACTCTCGTTCGAATAATAGGATGCCTCTTCTGGTTTAGCACATGATTCTGGTGCTTTTTTAGGATCTGGAAGGCTAATTTCTTCAGCAGGATTAGAGCTGTCATGCTCATTTTCCCTGAGTAATTCCTTTTTCTCGTTCGATATCTGAACTGAATGCTGAGCGAAATGTTCCGGAGGGACTATGTTGCGATCAGACTTTTTTTTTTGAGTATCGAAAGTGATCGATGCCAGTTGCATTAAGCAAAGTTCAACCAGCAATCTTTGATTCTGACTCATTTTATATTTCAAATCGCAGGAATTTGCCAGTTCGATTGCTTCCATCAAAAATTGATGCGAAGTTTGTTGAGACTGTTCAAAATAACGGGATTTCGTCTGTTCTCCGACTTCTAGTAATTGAATGGTTTTTTGATCTTTGCAAACCAGTAGATCTCTAAAGTGAGATGCCAATCCTGCAATAAAATGATGTCCATCAAACCCTGTAGATAGGATGTCATTGAATTTCAGAAGCAATTGAGGAATATCATTGGCGAGAATCATATCGGTGACCTGCATATAGGTGTCATAATCCAATACATTCAGGTTTTCTGTAACTGCCTGTCTGGTAAGCTCATTTCCGCTGAAACTAACCACACGATCATAGATGGACAATGCATCACGCATGGCACCATCAGCTTTTTGAGCGATAATATGCAAGGCGTCATCTTCTGCTTTAACACCTTCCTGTTCAGCGATATAACCAAGATAGTTCTTCGCATCTGTAACAGTAATTCTCTTAAAATCAAAAATCTGGCAACGAGACAGGATCGTTGGAATTATCTTGTGCTTTTCAGTCGTGGCCAGTATAAAAATAGCGTGTTTTGGCGGTTCTTCTAAAGTCTTTAAAAATGCATTGAATGCAGAGGCAGATAGCATATGCACCTCATCTATAATATAGACCTTATATTTGCCAACCTGCGGCGGGATACGAACCTGGTCAATTAGATTTCGAATATCATCTACCGAGTTGTTCGAAGCCGCATCCAGTTCAAAAATATTAAAAGCAAAATCTTCGTCTGGAGCCTGGGTGCCATCATGATTGATCATTTTTGCAAGGATACGCGCACAGGTAGTTTTACCTACACCTCGTGGTCCAGTAAATAATAGAGCCTGGGCGAGATGATTGTTATGGATAGCGTTCGCGAGCGTATTGGTGATCGCTTGCTGTCCAACAACATCTTTAAATGTTTGAGGCCTGTATTTACGTGCTGATACTACAAAATGTTCCATCAAAATCTATTGAACTACAAATATAAAAATCCCATTTCTAATCGTAGTGGACCGTGGTGTTTTTTATGAACAAATGACTTGAGAAATGAACATAATTTGACTTACATTTGCCGGAAGCAGGCCGCCTTATCGCTTCGACATATACCTCGGAGAGGAAAGTCCGGACACCACAGGGCAGTATAGTGGGTAACGCCCACCGATCGTGAGATCAGGACCAGTGCAACAGAAAGAATGTACAGGTTATGCTGTAGTGAAACCAGGTAAACTCTATGCGGTGCAATGCCATGTAAACCGGCATTTAAGGATCGCCCGTCCGTTGCCGGAGGGTAGGCAGCTCAAGATTAGTGGTAACTCTAATTTTAGATAAATGATAAGGAATCCGATTTTTTTATCGGATGACAGAATCCGGCTTACAGGCCTGCTTTTTTATTCTCAATTTGTTGGTACACCCGTACGTAATCGATCAGGAATTTCTGCGGAAACTTTGAATCATCGATCTCACCAGCCCATTTTCCTCCAAGTGCTAAATTTATCAATATAAAGAATGGTTTCCTAAACGGATTGTTCCTGCTTCCGGCATCTGAAATTTCAAACGTATGGTAAACCATATTATCTACCAGAAATTCTATGCGATCTCTATTCCAGTCTACTGAATACACATGGAATTCTTCTGAAGCGTTAGGAACAAAAGTGGTGTCAGTTTTTGAAACGATCTCATTTTCCTCATTCGCATAATGAACACTTCCATGAATTTCTCCCTGGTTTTTCCCAACGTGTTCCATAATATCGATCTCACCAGCTTCCGGGTACACTACGTCTTCGAAGTTTGAACCTAACATCCATATAGCTGGCCAGGATCCGGCTGCCTTTGGTAAACTAGCGCGAACATCTATTCGGCCATATTTGAAATCAAACTTTCCTGAGGTGTGAATACTACCAGAAGTGTAATTAGTTTCCGGTGTGTTCATTCGATAATCTTTTATCTCAGGATCGTAATCTGGGTTTTGATAATACTCATTTCTGGCCGTTATGATCAACTTGCCATTTCTAACACGTACGTTTTTCTTCCTTGAAGTGTAATACTGGGCTTCGAGATTTCTAATGAATCCGGTTTCATAACTCCATTTTTTAGGATCTGGTTTACCTGAATGATCGAATTCGTCCTGCCATACCAGTTGCATTTTCTGAGCATTCATCATAGCGCTTGTAAAAAGTAGAATAGTAAACGTAGCGGTTAAATGTAACCCTCTAATACTTCTAATTTTGGGACAGAATTCCATTGGCCCAGGCAAGAGCTTCAGATTTGTTATCAAACATCTCGAAAGGAATTGTTGCGAATTGTTTTTCAAAATTTGCAGTAAGAGCACCATCACTTTCACGTAGGACAATTGCGATCCCAATTAGAGATTTTCTCTGTATTAGATCAATATATATAACTGGGTTAACGTTATACTTGTTCTTCCTATTGCTAACATATACCCATTTTCTATCTCCAAAATGATCATAGAAGATCTCCCTCATTTCTTCGATCTGTTCCTTATCCAGAACCTGATCTTCTTTGATCGTCGAAATCACATATTGCTCATGTAGTTCAAGATCGGCATACGTGAGGCTAAGTATTCTTACCTGGTGTGTCATAGTATGAAGGTAATAATTATTCGAAGAAACTAAAAACGCTGCTTCCGTATTTTCTTTGATGACTATAATGGGAAAACTGACTTAGATCGGTGTGTTTGGAGTGTTCAATAATCAAGGCACCATCCTCGTTTAGTAGGTCACGATCAAAGATGATTTCGGCTATCTTTCCAAATTGATCGGTCGTAAAATCGTAGGGAGGGTCTGCAAATATTAGATCAGATTTCATGGCTCCTTTTTCAAGATATTTATAAACATCACTTTTAATGGCCATTATTGGAAGCTCCAGTTCCTCAGAAGTTTTCTTTATAAATTTAACGCAGTCAAAATGAGCATCTACAGCAGTTATATCCTTAGCGCCGCGGGAACCGAATTCAAATGCTAAATTCCCTGTTCCTGAAAATAGATCAAGTACTTTAAGTTCTGATAGGTGATACTGGTTATTCAGAATATTAAACAGCGCTTCTTTAGCCATATCTGTTGTAGGTCTCACTGGCAGTTTGGCGGGAGCGGTAATCCGCCTCCCTTTATGCTTTCCTGATATAATTCTCATGATAGACTTTTAATAGTTAAATAATCGGCCAGGGGATACTTCGGCTTCGCTTCTTCGGAAAAACTGAAAGTATGGAATACGTCTAAAAAGGAAATATTTGTGATGTATCTGTAAGCTATATTATATTCTTCTGAATTCTTTTTGATATCACCCAGCAAGATCAATTCCACCTCTTGAGGTTCTAGTTCAAGTTGTTCCAGAGTGAATAGCAGGTAGTAAATAAAATCTTCTTTAGTATCAAATTCGAAACTATTAGCGAAGATCAACCTTGAATTTTGGATCACTACCAATTCGTAATGATGCAAATGAGTATGTAAATAAACCTTGGGCTTTTCCGAAGATTTTATTTTCAGTAGGCTATCAATAAGAATACTCAGGCTATGCCGGTATTCAAATTCACCGAACATATCGAAAAAATAATTGATGATATTGGCGTATGGGATATAGACATTAACCAGTTCATTATTGATCTCATCATGAGCAATAAAGTCGGTTTTGAGGATTTTAGTATTAAACTTCAGGAAACTTACTGCCTGTTCTTCATCAAATAAATCTGAAGGAACCAGCGTGAAAAGTTTATTGGTAAAAAATAAACTTGCTTCCTGAACCGGTTGCTGTAGAATGGACTCTTCTTCAATAATAAGTTCTATCCTGGAAAGTACTTTTATAGGATCAAGTTGTTTCTCGAAGTCGAAACTTTTCAAATATTCGATTTCCTGGCGCTCTTTATCCAGAATACAAAAAGAAAGTCCATCCAGGCTAACCTGAATGGACATCTTTTTACTTGCTTTGAAATTACTAGTCGTTGTCGCTATCTCCACCATATCTGTCAAACCCATTACCACTGGTACTAACTTCTGTCATACTACCAACGCTAATGTATCTCCCGTTTACATCATCTACAGACTGTACTTCATTTTCCTGAAGAATTAGAGTTCTATCCTGATCTGATAGTACTACCGCTTTAGGAATTCTAGCCTCGAATACCGGAATTTTATTATCACCTTTTTGAATCGTACCTGCTCTAATTTCGAACTTTTCGTTCACCCCTTCTACAGGAACATTCATCATAGTTTGATACCGCTCTTTGTTACCTTTAAACAATGAATCACTTACTGGTACGAAACCTAAAGTATCGATGATCACTTTCTCAATGTTCTTATCTACACCATATGTTTTAGCGTACTCTTCGTCTAGCATTACAGTATCACGTCTTTGCGTGATCGCAAATTCAGCAGTGTCAAGGAAACGAACCAGGCTATCCCAGTCACCAGTGAACTTTCCAGTTACTTCCTGATGTGCAAGCTCAGCAGCTCTGATATCCTTAAGATTTTTAATTACTTTGGTATATCTTTTTTCCTTAATCTTATTAAATTGTAGTGGTTCGTAAACCGCGTTGAAAGTAAGATATGCCAGGAAGATAATAACCAACCAAAGAAGTATCTGAATTACAAATCTCATGCTTTTAAAATTTAGTTTAGTTTAAAGGTTAATGGGTTACACGCAAATCTACAACTTTTTTTTATTCGTAAAAGTTTCTGTCATAAAAATCCATTAGTATCTTTGAGTTTTTACGCACTTTCTATGGATATACCCACGCCGGATTCCTTCTTCAAATTACTTATTCAGGACCTTGAATTTCAACCAACCACAAAACAGGATATAGCATTACAGATGCTCTCTAAGTTTGTGGTGGAAGGAGGGCGAGATAAGTTGTTTTTACTGAAGGGTTTCGCTGGTACGGGTAAAACTACCATCATAAGTACACTTACTAAGAACTTATGGAAGATACGAAAGTCCGGAATTCTACTGGCACCAACGGGAAGAGCCGCCAAAGTGATCTCCAATTACTCTAAAAAAGAAGCATTTACCATTCATAAGAAGATCTATTTTCCGAAGAAATCGGGAAATGGCGGTGTTCAATTCACTTTACAGCCTAACAAACACAAGAACAGCCTGTTTATAGTGGATGAAGCATCCATGATCTCAGATGATGGTGGAAACTCCAAACTTTTCGAAAATGGATCTCTACTGGATGATTTAATCGAGTATGTCTATGCAGGACACAACTGTCAACTGATTTTAATTGGAGATACTGCGCAGTTACCACCTGTAAAAATGGATCTTAGTCCGGCACTTGAAGAAGAGAAATTGGGACTTAACTATAATAAGAAGGTTTCTTTTATTGAACTTGATGAAGTAGTAAGGCAAAGTGAAGGCAGTGATATTTTACATAATGCAACTCTTATCCGGGAAAGCCTGCAGGAGGAATTCTATGAAAGCTTTCAATTCGAGCTTTCTACAAATGCTGATGTGATTCGATTAACAGATGGATATGAGATCATGGATGCTATTCAGGATTCCTATGGTGAGAATGGACATGAAGATACTAGTATTATTGTACGGTCCAACAAACGGGCGAATATGTACAATCAACAAATAAGATCTCGAATTCTGTTTCAGGAAGATGAACTTTCTCCTGGCGATTATTTGATGGTAGTTAAGAATAATTATTTCTGGATCAAACCAACTAGTGAGGCCGGATTTATTGCCAATGGTGATATTGTAAAAGTGCTGGAGATCTTCGGATTTAAAGAATTGTACGGATTCAGATTTGCTGAAGTGCAGGTGCAAATGGTGGATTATCCTAAAATGAGTCCTTTTGAAACGGTGATTATGCTGGATACTCTAACTACAAATACACCTTCGCTTACTTACGAAGAATCAAACCGACTTTACGAAGAAGTAAAAAAAGATTACGCGCATGAAAGGTCCAAATACAAACAGTTCATGAATGTAAAGAATAACAAATACTTCAACGCTCTCCAGATTAAATTTTCTTATGCGATCACCTGTCATAAGTCCCAGGGTGGCCAGTGGAAAAATGTTTTTATCGAGCAACCTTATTTGCCAAACGGAGTAGGGAAGGAGTACCTAAGATGGTTGTATACTGCAATTACCAGAGCCCAGGAAAAATTATATCTCATTGGATTTGGGGACGATTTTTTCGCTGGCAAGTAATTCCTATTTTTACATAAAATTTCTTACATGCAAGATTCTTCTAAATTACGTGTTATTGCTATGATCCCAGCGAGATATGAAGCTTCCAGGTTTCCGGGTAAATTAATGCAGGATCTAAATGGACAAACGGTGATTGCCACAACCTATAAAGCTGCCAAGAGTACCGGGCTTTTCGACCAAGTTTATGTGGTGACAGATGATGATCGCATTTATGATGAAGTGATCAAAATTGGAGGTAAAGTTGTGCGTAGCCAGAAAGAACACGAATGCGGGAGTGATAGAATCGCTGAAGCTGTGGAAAACATGGATGTGGATATTGTGGTTAACGTGCAGGGAGATGAGCCATTTATTGACACCAATAGTTTAACGAAATTACTGGAAGTATTTCAGCAACCGGGTTCAGAAGCAATTGATCTGGCAAGTTTAAAAACTGAACTTAAAGAGCTGGAAGAAATCAATAATCCTAATAATGTAAAGGTGATCACCGGGAGAGATCAGTCTGCATTATACTTCTCAAGATTCCCAATTCCTTATCCAAGGGATACTTCGGTGGATACCGTTTACTATAAACATGTTGGGATTTACGCGTTTAGAAAATCTGCTTTGATGGACTTCTATCGTTTACCGATGTTGCCATTAGAGGCTTCAGAAAAGATAGAGTGCATTCGCTATCTTGAGTATGGCAAGAAGATCAAAATGGTTGAAACCAGTGTAAAAAGTATTGGGATCGATACTCCAGAGGATCTGGAGAAAGCCAGAAAACTGCTAGCTAATTGCTAACAGCTTTCTTGTAAGTGTCCAGAGCTCTTTCTCGCGCTTCTTTATGATCTACCATTTTTTCAGGATAATCATCGGTTCCAAATTCCGGGACCCATTCCTTAATATATTTGTGGTCCTCATCATATTTGTCAATTTGAGTGGTAGGATTAAAAATCCTGAAGTATGGTGTTGCATCCACACCACTTCCAGCGATCCACTGCCAGTTACCTACATTCGATGACATTTCGTAGTCTAAAAGCTTTTCAGCAAAATAGGCTTCGCCCCATCGCCAGTCAATAAGCAAATGTTTACAAAGAAAGGAGCCTACTAACATTCTAACCCGGTTATGCATAAAACCAGATTTATTCAATTGGCGCATCCCAGCGTCAACTAAAGGATATCCGGTTTCTCCATTTTTCCATTTTTCAAATTCATCCTTATTATTACGCCACTTTATCCGGTCGTACTTAGATTTAAAAGCATCGGTCACGGTATCTGGATAGTGATACAGGATTTGCATGAAAAATTCTCTCCAAACCAATTCCTCGAGAAAGGTTTTGTTGTGTTCTTTATTTGCATCCCTAACCATTTGACGCACGCTTACAGTACCAAAACGCAAATGTGGACCTAGTCTTGAAGTTCCTTCCACAGCTGGAAAATTACGTTTGCCTTCGTAATCTTTGATCAAACCCGGAGTAACTTGGTAATCTGGAACTTTCAAATCTGATTCCTTAAAACCAATGTCACTTAAGCTTAAATTAGGCAGTCTGCTATTTTCGTAAAAATTATCCATGAATCTGGTCGTATAGTGAAAATCGAGATCCTTTTTTTTGAACTCTTCCATCCATAGATTCTTGTAAGGAGTATAAACTTTGTAGGGATCGCCGTCACCTTTAACCACTTCATCTTTTTCAAAGATCACCTGATCCTTGAAATCACAGAATTCGATCTCTTTCTTTTCCAGTAATTCTAAAATCTCCTTGTCACGCTCCTTGGCATAAGGTTCATAATCACGATTGGTGAAAACCTTCTTTATGTCATAAGATTTCAGTAGCTCCTGAAATATCTTTTCAGGCTTACCATGGTACATCGCAATAGAGCTTCCGTATTTATCCTGAAGCTCATCACGCATTTTCTGAAGGTTCTCGAAAATAAAAGTCACCCGGGCATCGTCCTCGGGAAGCTTATCAAGAATTTCAGAATCAAAAATAAAAATAGGCAGCACAGGATGGTCATCCCGCAATGCTGCCTTTAATCCCGCATTGTCATCTAATCTAAGATCCCTTCGGAACCAGAAAATATTCACTGTTTTCATTAATTAATGTTTAATGTAGAGAGACCTCCATCTACTCCTAATACCTGCCCGGTAATCCATGAACTTTTTTCAGTAAGTAAGAATCCGGCAAGGTTCGCAATATCTCTTGCCTGACCAACTCTTTTTAATGGATGACGCTGATCCATTTTCTTTTTCTTATCGTCACTGGAAAGTAATTTTTCTGCCAGTGGTGTATCTGTAAGCGATGGAGCTATAACATTCACTCTGAAATTTGGAGCATATTCTGCCGCTAAAGATCTAGCAAAACCTTCAATTGCACCTTTTGCTGCTGCAACACTGGTATGAAAAGGCATTCCAACTTTTACCGCTACTGTGCTAAAGAAAACAAGACTCGCCTGATCAGATTTATTTAATTTAGGCAATAATCCGTGAACTGCACGTACAAGTCCGAAGAAATTAAGATTCATCTCTTTTTCGAAACTCTCAGGTTTCATCATTTTGAAAGGTTTTAGATCTATAGAACCTGGGCAATAAACCAATCCGTCGATTTGCTCCGGAAGATCTATTTCTGAAATATCATTTTCCAATACATCAAATTCAAAATGCTTAACTTGATCTGTGTCCAGATCTCCTTTGGATCTTGATAGAGCATAAACCTCATGATCTGCCTTCAGCATTTCTGAAATTTCATTTCCTATTCCAGTGCTTCCTCCTATGATAACTATATTCTTTTTCATAATAATTAATTTAAAATATCTTATGCCTTCATCTGTTACGGACAGCATTTTTCTAATCTCATCCCTATAATAAATTAAAATAGCTATCAAAGATCCTGCATGTAAAGCAATATCAAAACCTAATCCCTGATCATTCATTCCGAGAATATGTGAGGTTATTATTAGGTGTGATTGACTAGAGATAGGAAGAAATTCAGTTATACCCTGAATAGCCGATAAAATTAATATGTGTATAAAATCCATCTTATAGTTTATGTAAATGATTAAATTCTTTAGTGGATAATAATTGACTATTTATATTTTTTTTCAATATCAAAACTTTAAATAATTCCCCCATTGCGTTTGGTAGCAATATATTTTTTAGTCGGTTTAACTCAATATGTTTTTCTTTGTCATCAAATTTTTTATTTTCAAATATATTTAATATGCCAAGATTAATTAAAAAATTATATTGCGTAAGATATCCGCAAACATCCATATCAATATTCTCTGATATTTTTGATAGATGAGAAAAATTCACAAAAGTTGATATATCTTGTTCTCCTATTTTATATAATGGATCAAAATTAGCCTTATGGTTATAAATACAAACTAGAGTCCCTTCGGTTCTATCTTCTAAAAAATATTCTTTATTATTGTAACCATAATCAGTAATAATGCATATACCTCTTTCTAGAGCTTTATTTATTTTGTTAACCCATGTTGAATAGTGTAGATTTAATTCACTGATATAATTCTCAGAAAATTTTATATCCATATTATCTGTAGCTAAAACAAACTCATTTTTGAATTCTTCAGTAGGCTCTTTCCAAATTTCACTTAACTGGTGATCTATTGAAGAGACATATGACATCTTTAAACCTTCAGAGCTATATTTAAACCTTTCAGATGGGAGGGCATCAAAGAATTCATTAGCTATTATTAGACCCTCAAAGGATTTCTCAGATAAATCTTTTTGCCACTTAACTAGATGAGCTAAATTAGGTATTAGTTTTTTAATATTATTTTTCTGTAATGTTTTTAATTGTTTTGAGGTTTCTATAATTATATATGTGACAGGTAGGCTATCTTCTTCTTCTAACCTTTTTAGTAGTGAAATTGCAAGACTCGCATCGCCACCCCCTAATTCTAATATTGAAGCATTTTTTATTTCACTGCTTAAATTAATAAATTCATTTGATATAGATTCTCCAAAAAAAGATGATGCAATTGGTGCAGTTATAAAATCTCCCTTGGCTCCAAATATTGAATTTTGCTTATTATAATAACCATATTGATCATGATATAGCGCAATATCCATAAAATCTGAAAATAATAAATCTCCCTTTTGAGAGATTATTTTATTTAAATGATTATCAATAGGATTATTCATAATAAAGTATTCTGTTTTTTTATAGTGTACATTTTTTTAATTATCCTTAATATAATACTATGACAAAGATTAGAACAGTATTAATAACTGGCGGAGCAAAAAGAATTGGTTTAGCTATAGCTAAGTACTTACATCAATATGGGTTTAATATAATAATTACCTATAATAAGTCTAAAAACGATGCTGAAAAAGTCTTATATACATTAAATAATAATAGGTCTAATTCTTGCGCTATTATTCAAGCAAATTTTTCAACAACAAAGTCATATAACTCTTTATATAATAAAGCTCTAAAAGTATTTGGAAGAATTGATGTATTAATTAATAATGCGTCAAAATTTTATCCAACTAAAATTGATATGGTTAATGATAAAAACTGGGCTGATATAATAAACACTAATCTTAAAACACCTCTATTCTTGTCTAAATCATTTTTTCCTGAACTTAAAAAAAGAAAAGGTTCTATTATAAATATAATTGATATACATGTTAATCCACCGTTAAAAAACCATATTATTTATAATCTTAGTAAAGCGGGTTTGCTAGCTCTTACTAAATCTTTAGCAAAAGATCTTGCGCCAACGGTAAGAGTTAATGGAATTTCCCCAGGAGCTATTATGTGGCCCAAAAGTATAAATAAGAAAAGAAAAAAAGAAATTATTTCAAAAATTGCATTGCAGAGAATAGGGGAGCCTGATGATATTGCAAAAGCTATTCTTTTCTTGATAACTAATGGAGATTATATTACAGGACAAAACATTAATGTTGATGGTGGAAGAAGACTAAATATGTAATAAAAGTTATTTATTATAGATTAATATCTACTTTGGCAATAATATGTTTCTTGATATCATGTTTTTCTTCAATTTTATTATTAGGTATTAGAAGTACCGGGTGAATAAATTCAGCATCAATATCAATCAAAGGTTGAAGTACAAAATCATATTCAATAATTTCTTTACGTGGTATTTTTATTTTATCATCTGATAAAATGAGATTATTATAATATAAAATATCTATATCCAATGTTCGTGAACTATATTTTGTCTCATTAAAATTTCTTCCATGATTAAGCTCAATTTTATTTAATTTTTCTTTTAATTTGTAGATATCTTCTGTTGTATTAAAAGAGCAAACAAGATTATAAAAATTAGGCCCATCAAACCCCATGGCTCTGGTTTCATAAACTGGCGAAAGTTTAATATTCTCATAATCATTCTTTATTTTTGATATACAAGATTTAATATTTTTTATTTTATTAAGATTACTACCAATGCCTATAAAAACTTTATGCCTCATCTTTTGTTCTTTCGATAATTACGCCAACTTCTTTTGAACCAGTTACGGCTCCTGGCTTACTAAATCTACCCTTTACATGCGTTACATTAAATTTAGCAAATATCAACTTAATGGTCTGTTCGGCTAGAGCCTCTATCAGTAAAAACTCACTTTTTTGAATAAATGATTTAACGGTCTTTGCCACTTCCTTATAATCTACAGCATCCTCTATATTGTCAGAATCTGATGCTGCACTTATTTGTGTTCCAAGCTCTAAATCTATACAAACAGCTTGTTTAATTTTTCTTTCCCAATCATAAACACCAATAACGGTCTCAATGCATAACTCCTTTATAAAAACTTTATCCATAATAAATCCTGCTATATTTTTATATATATATTGTATATCAATATGTTTCTGATATCATTATTGAGTTTGGAGATAGAAAGTGTCAAAAATTTGTCAAATTACAAAAAAAGCAGTTATGTCAGGCAACAATGTATCGCATGCCAAGAATAGAACTCGCAGGGTTTTTGAGCCAAATCTTCATAATCATAGACTATGGTCTGAAGTTCAAAATAAATGGATAACTCTTAAGCTATCTAAAAAAGGTCTCAGGATTATAGATAAGTTTGGCTTAGACAAAGCTTTAGAGAAATACAATATTACATAATATTATGAGAGAGAAAATCAAATTAGTTTCGTCTGCAGGCACTGGTCATTTTTATACTACTACAAAGAATAGAAAAACTATGCCTGATAAATTTGAAATTAAAAAGTTTGACCCAACTATTAAGAAATATGTAATGTATAAAGAAGTTAAAATCAAATAAATAATTAAACTACTGTATACCCTTTCAAACTCTCAGAAAAATCATCTAAACAATCAATACCTGCGCTTTTTGCTTCTAAACACCACTCATTAATAGTTTCAATGAACCTTTCATGCTTTAGATTTCTTGAATGAAGTATATCGTATAATTTATTTTTTAAATGATAAGCGGTACCCAAAGAATTACATTTATCAAATATTACTTGTAATGTATTAGTATCCTGGTTTGATATTCTGCTTGGTTGTTTGCTAAGGGTTGTTTTAGATTTCTTCAATAGGTCTTTAAGGTCACTATCAGCATTTGTACACTCAGTTATTAATATTGGTTTAAGTACACTTTTAGAATAATTAGTAATTACAGTAATTTTAGATTTTAATAAAGCATATGCTGCATTGGAGTCAAGTATATCATTTGGATCGCTTACAATTGTTTTTGTGGCTAATCTCTTAACTTTAATTTGTCCAAATAAAGAAAATAACTTAATGTAGAACCAACCAATATCAAATTCCCATGGTTTTAATGAAAATTTAGCTGCAGTAGGAAATGCATGATGATTATTATGTAATTCTTCCCCACCTATAAAAATTGCAGCGGGGATTATGTTTGTCGAATCATCATTCGTATCATAATTTCTATATCCATAATAATGACCAGCACCATTGATTCCTCCAGCAGCAAATATTGGAGTCCACGCCATTTGAATAGACCATATAATTATTCCTACAACACCGAATAACAAAATATTTGAAATAAAAAGTATCAATATTCCGTAGTTATTCCTACCGGTATATATTTGTTTTTCAACCCAGTCTTTAGGACAGTTTTTTGAGTATTTCTCAATTGTTTCTTTGTTATTTTTCTCATCATGATATAAGTCGGCACCACGAAAAAGAACATTATTTATGCCAAATACCGCAGGACTGTGTGGGTCATCTATAGTTTCAACCTTTGCATGATGTTTGCGGTGAATAGCAACCCAATCTGCCGTTCTCATAGAGGTTGTAAGCCAAAGCCAGAACCTAAAAAAATGTGATAATATAGGTTTAATTTCTATAGCTGAGTGACAGACTCCTCTATGAAGATATAGTGTAATTGCCACAATAGTTATGTGTGTAACAACCAAGGTGTAGGCTACATATCCCACCCAAGTAAAATCTACTAGTCCATTTATTAATAATTCTGTCATTTATTTTTATATATTTAAGATTGATTTAATCATATGATACAAAATATGTCCAATTATTATAGAAAATATGCCTGAATTACCTGAAGTTGAAACTGTTTGCGAAGCTATAAAAGAGAACATTAAATCGAGAGATATTCTTAAATTTAATATCTTCAATCCAAATTTGAGATGGAAGATTGATAAAAAAATAAATAATAATATCTCAAATAATCATATAGATAAAATTTATAGAAGAGGAAAATATATAATATTAAGTTTTATACATGGCTCATTACTAATTCATTTAGGTATGACTGGAGTAATTAAATTATTGAATAATAATAATAATAAGGCCAGCAAGCATGATCATTTTGATATTGTATTTAAAAATGGTAATGTGCTCAGGTATAATGATATAAGGAAGTTTGGTTCAGTACATTGGGCAAAAGACTTAAAAAAACATTTCTTAACTAAAGATTTGGGTGTTGAGCCATTATCAAAAGATTTTAATTATAAATATCTATATAAAATTTCTAAACAAAAAAATGTTTCAATAAAGAATTTAATTATGGATCAGAAGATTTTGACTGGTGTGGGGAATATCTATGCATCTGAATCATTATATTTATCAAAAATACATCCCAATAAAAAATCAAATCAACTCACAAAAAAAAATCATCATGAGCTAATTTTATCTATTAAAAAGGTTTTAAAAAAAGCAATAAAAAGTGGCGGAACAAGTTTAAAAGATTTTAAAAATATTGACGGAACCCCGGGTTATTTTAAACAAAAACTTTTGATTTATGGAAAAGAATATTGTCAATGTGGAGAGAAAGTGAAAAATATTAAAATTAACGGCAGAGCGTCTTTTTTCTGCACTTTATGCCAGAGCTGATTTATTTAAATTTCTCTCGTAATCCTTTTTCAACTTCAACATGAACAAATTTATCTAATTTTCCATGATGCCTTGCTATATCTTTTATAATGCTTGATGATAAAAAACCAAATTCTACAGCTGGACTCATAAATACGCTTTCGATTGATGGCTCCATAGACCTGTTAATACTTGCTAGCTGTATTTCAAATTCAAAATCTGAAACAGCTCTTAAGCCACGTAATATAACTGTTGCTGAATGATGCTTGGCAAAATCCACCAATAGTCTATCAAGACTTAAAACCTCAATTGATTTCTGGTTTGAGAAGACTTTCTCTGCAAACTTAATTCTTTCATCAAGTGTAAATAAAGTACTTTTTTGAGGATTTTTAGCAACAGCAATAATAATTTTATCAAAGATTTTACAACCTCTTTTTACAAGGTCTACATGTCCGTTTGTAACCGGGTCAAAAGTTCCTGGATATACTGCTATAAGTGTCATTTAATTTCTCTTTCTTGCGATTGTATAACTAACGTCCCCTATACTCAAATCTTTTAATAAATTATGTGATTTAGTAACAATATTTATTAGATTTTTATTATAATTTCTCTTACTTTGTTCTAAAAATAAATATGTATTATTTAGAAAATAATTATGATTATCTAGGAGATTAACACACTCCTCAATTATATTAGAGTCATAAGGTGCGTCTAGAAATATAACATCATAATGATTATTAGTATTATTTTTTAAAAAATTTATTACATCATCATTTATTAATTTGTAATTTGTAATATTTAAATTAATAAACTCTTTAATAATTTTCTCACAGGTTTGAAAATTATTTTCTACTAATGTGGAATTTTTAGCACCTCTAGATATAGCTTCTGCAGAAAGAATCCCGCTACCAGAAAAAAGGTCAAGGCATTTTGTGTTATTATCAACGCTTATAACATTAAATATTGTTTCCCTGACAAAAGATTTAGTTGGTTTTAATAAAAGTGTTTTTTTAAAATTAATAATTCTTGATTTAAGCAAACCTCCGGTAATTTTTATTTTTCCACCAGGCAATTAATTCCTCCCTACTGTGCTAATTAAAATATTATCAAAATTAATTTCTGAGTTTATAGCTGATAATAATGATTTGCTTGTGACATTCTTTATACCATTCTCATAATTTACAAAATAGTTATTAAATATCTCTAGTTCATTAATTGCAGATAATGTGCGAAGTATTTTTTTATTAGTATCAAATCTTAATTCAAAACTTCTGAGTAATCCAATTTTAGCTTCATTAATTTGTTCATCAGAAAATTTAGCTTTTTTAAGTTTCATTATTTGCTCTTTTAAAATAATAATTGCTTTTTCTGTATTTTTATTTTGCGTCTGCATACCTATTCTCATTAGTCCAATTTCATTATAAGGCATTAGATAACTATGGACAGAATATGCTAATCCTTTTTTTTCTCTTATCTCGCTCATTAGCATTGAGCCAAAACCACTTCCTCCAAAAATATAATTTGCTACTAATATATTGAAATAATTTTTATTTAGTCTTGTTACTGATGGAATAATAATTGATATATGAGTTTGCACACTATCAAAGTTTATATAATTTATTTTAGAATCTGAATAATAATTTAAAATATTATTTTTCTTTTTTGGAGTTGGGTTATTAGAAACTTTGTTTAGAATTTTTGAAATCATAAAAGCGGATTTATTTTCATCAATATCACCAACTATGCTTATCTTAATATCATTTTTTTTAATAATTTTTTGAATATGTAAAATTATTTTTTCTAGATCCAATAGTTCAATAGTTTCTTTATAACCCATTACTGGATGAGCATACCCAGTATCAACCAAGAATTTCTCTTCGGATCTCATAGATATAAGGGAAGTTGGATTTAAATTCCTTGCTTTTATAGATGATAATACTAGTTCTTTTGCATGAGAAAATATTTTGGTAGTTATTGAATATTTAGTAAACATATAATTAAGGAGATTTGCGATATGGTTGACATTAGACGGGTTGTTAATAAACCTTATGCTTACATAACTAGTATCTTTTGTAACAGTGGAGCTATATTGCGCACCAATTTTCTCAAAATGATTAACTATTTTCTCGCCATTAAGTAATTGTTCTCCTAGAAGATTGATTGCAAGATTAGTTATTCCTTTGTTATTTAAATCGTTTTTACTTCCATAATTAAAATTAATTCTTAAATCAATTATAGGTAAAGCATGTTCTTCAACTAATAAATAATTGTTATTAGATTTTATAGGCTGTATTTTAGGAAACGCAAATGCTTCTAAATCACAAATTAAAGAAAAGAAAATAATTAAACTCAATAATCTCATAATTTTTTTGGTTCTATAATTGAAAAAATATAATCTTTTTTTAGTATATATTTTTTAGTTGCATTAATTAAATCATGCTCCGTAATACTGTTTATTTCATTGATATATTTATCGAGAATACTCCAATCAAGATTCTTAGTTTCAAGCATACCTATTTGCATTACTTGATAAAAAATAGAATCAAATTTATATATATTATTTGCCAGAAGTCTTGATTTAACATCTGTTAATTCATTTTCATAAAGACCTTTTTCTACAAGGTCTGTAAACTGAGCAATTAAGGCTTCACGAAGTTGCTCTGTGGTAATATTTTCATTGGGCGAACCACCAATAGTAATTAAATTTCTTTTTCTTGTATAAGTATCGTAAGAAATAAAAGTGTTTAAGGCTATGTTTTTATCGTCAACTAAATTTTTTGTAAATCTTGATGAAACCCCTCCATCCATAAGTTCCATTAATAGTTCAATGACATAATTTTCTTTTCTATTCTCTTCATTAAACCTCATATTTTCAAAAGATATCAAGACTAAGGGCTCAGATACTTTATCCTCAACCTTAATGCTATTGAAAGAAATCCTATAATCTGATTTTTCTAAATAATTTTGTACTTTTGTTTTTTTAATTCCTCCGTAATATTTTTTAATTAGTTTTTTAGCTTCATTATTATCAAAATCACCAGCTAAAATCAAAACTGCATTATTAGGAGCATAGTAATTTAAATACCATTTTTTCAAGTCTGCTATACTAATCTTGTTTAAATCTTTCATTGTTCCTATGATAGGTACTCCATAATCCCTCATTCCAAAAGCTTGATTACTAATTTTTTCAAAAATTTTTGCCGTAGGATTATCATCAGTCCTTAATCTTCTTTCTTCTTTTACAACTTCAATTTCATTTTTAAATTCTTCTTGCGAGA
>NZ_CAJWRQ010000031.1 GCF_913046405.1 uncultured Christiangramia sp. | reverse complement strand
AATTGAAATTCCTAAAACGGAAGTGAAGTTTGAAGATATGGATATTACTGCTCACCCTGAAGAACATGATGATCCGAATAAATTTAAAGACGAGTGGGATAAGTTTAAATTATGGCCATTGGTAATGAAAAATCCTGAGTTGGTTGAAAGAGCCTATTCAATGGCTTCTTACCCAGCAGAAGGTCGTGAGATCATGCTAAATGTACGTATTGCTACTCCACCCTTTGATCGTGCAAAAGACGGTTGGATGGATGTAAATCCTGGAGTCGCTTCTTCCTATATCTTTAGCTTGAAGAAAGGTGATAAAGTTGTTATTTCTGGACCTTATGGTGAATTCTTTATCAATGAAAGTGATTCAGAAATGCTTTATGTTGGTGGTGGAGCCGGTATGGCGCCAATGAGATCTCATCTTTATCATCTATTCAGAACATTAAAAACTGGTAGAAAAGTAACTTACTGGTATGGTGGTAGATCTAAAAGAGAATTATTTTATACAGAACACTTTAGAGCATTAGAAAGAGATTTTCCAAATTTCAAATTCTACTTAGCGCTTTCTGAGCCTGCAGAAGAGGATAACTGGAAAGTAAAATCTAATCTTGATGATGAAGGAGATGGTTTTGTAGGCTTTATACACCAGGTTGTAATAGATAATTACCTATCTCACCATGAAGAGCCAGAAGATATCGAACTATATTTCTGTGGTCCGCCATTGATGAACAAAGCAGTTCAGAAGATGGGTGAAGACTTCGGTATGCCCCCTGAGAACATTAGATTTGATGACTTTGGAGGATAATAATTTTAATCCCGCTTCGGCGGGATTTTTTTATCTTTGTATATGCCAAAATTAGACGAACAGGAACTACATAACCTGGCGATGAACATCGTTGGTAAGGATCTCGAAGATAACGGGTATGAATTCTTAGGAGTAAATAGTAAACTAAGGCGTAATCCACAATTTGTAGCCTTAAAGGATACAAAATTGCATTTTGTTATTGTGAGAGCGATTGAATATCCAGATGACCCCAAGGCTTTCGACCCGGCTTTTATGAAAGACATAAAGGAACATGCCGAAAAGTTCAATGCCAGAACTTTTTATGCTGGCGTAGGACTGGCTAATTCTTCAGATTATGATAAACCAGTTTCTAATGAAGAAGATTATATTGTTAACTATTCTGGCTGGAAAGAATTTTAGATGAATCGAATTTCAATATTTATCATCACAGTTTTAACTTTGGTATCATGTGATTCTAGAGGTGGACTGGACATAGCTACATTCCAGGGTGAAGCTTTGGGAACAACCTATTCAGTTCAATACTTTTCAGAAGGCGAGCTAGACTTTACTAAATCTATGGACAGTATTGTTGATATTGTAAATGGATCTATGAGTACATACCAGCAGGATTCCGATATTTCGTTGGTCAATCGGGGTGACTCCATTGTTACTGTAGATGAGCACTTCATTAAAGTATTTGAGGCTTCAAAAAAGATTTATGCTGAAAGCAACGGGTTCTTTGATCCAACGGTAGGGGTTTTGGTTAATGCCTATGGTTTTGGACCGGGAAAGGTTGTAACCGATCTTTATGCAGAGCGTCTCGATTCCCTGAATCAGCTGGTAGGCCTTAATAAAGTTAGAATCAACGAAGACCAAACTGTCTCTAAAGAGAACCCAAACGTTTATATCGATTTTAATGCGATAGCTAAAGGTTATACTATAGATCTTATTGGGCAGTACCTGGAAGATAACGGTGTATCAGATTATTTGATCGAATTGGGTGGTGAGCTAAAAGCTAGGGGTAAGAATAGATCATCTGGCAAGGAATGGTTGGTAGGAATTGATAATCCATTACAAGATGGTCCGGAAAGACAGTTTAACGCGAAGGTAATGCTTAAAAATGCTTCTATGGCAACCTCAGGGAACTATAGGAAGTACCGGGTTGACTCTATCACGGGAGAACGTTTTGTGCATACAGTGAATCCAATAACCGGTTTTGCTGAAAAGAGCAATTTGTTAAGTGCTTCGGTAATTGCTGAAAATTGCATGATGGCAGATGGCTATGCTACGGCTCTCATGGCCATGGGCCTTGACAGATCGGCTAGTATGCTGAAGGAACTGAAATCTATAGAAGTGTACCTGATCTATTCCGATGAAAATGGAAGCATCAAAACCTATGTGACACCAGGATTTAAATCAAATCTTGTGGACTAATAAATTTCTTACTGCAAACCGGTAATATTTCCCCTTTTGCAAGTCTGAATTTATCTACATTCTTGCTATTCATATCTTTACTTAGATTTACTTCATTTACTTCAAAGCCTACTTCTCTTAATTTCTCAAAATAATCTCTGCCATAGATCCTAACATGGTCGTATTGTCCAAATATTTTAGCTCTTTGTTTGGGATCAGTAATACTATCATCCTGAAAGGTCTCAGCTCTGTTCAGGTCCTGCGGTATTTGCAGAATCGCAGTTCCACCTGGTTTTAAAACCCGGTACAATTCTTTCATTGCTGTAAGATCATCTGGTATATGTTCCAGAACGTGATTACATAGAATAAAATCATAGCTGGAATCAGCAAATGGTAGATCACAAATATCAGCTTTGACATCTGCCAGAGGTGAATTTAGATCTGTAGTTGTATACTCAAGATTTTTCAATCTTCGGAAGCGTTTATAAAATGCCTGTTCTGGTGCGAAGTGAAGTACTTTGCGCTTTTTGGTAAAGAAATCTGTGTGCTGCTGAAGGTATATCCAAAGTAGGCGATGTCGTTCCAATGATAGAGTGGAAGGGGAGAGAACATTTTCTCTCTGATTCTCATATCCATATGGAAGGAATTTCCGGAAACTGCTACCATCAATTGGGTCAGTATATCGGTTGCCTTTAAGATAAATCTTTAAAAACGGCCTTATCAAGTAACTGGCTCTTATAAGTACGGGCCTGGAAATACTGTTTAAGGCCAGTTTAAAAAGATTGCTCATTGGCTATACTTCGATATCTCCCCAGTTTTCCCCCGATTTGATACGGTATAGCTGCATTTCGGATACTCCAAATTGCTTAGCCAGTACTCGGATACGGGTTTTCCTTTCAGGATCTAAAAGTTTTTTCTTAAGGATTACAGCCTGTGCGTAAGTTAATTTGGAATAAGATGTTACCTTACGTAATCTTCTGTTTTCCTTATTTTCCTTTACTTTAGGACTGTTGTACTGATGTTGGACCCATTCATCCTTGGTGGCCCATGCCAAGTTAGAAACGCGATTGTCGTTCTTCACAAAATTCTTGTGAATCACGTATTGATCACCTTCTTTTTTCTCTAAAAACATTTCAGCAATAATGCGATGAATGTAGTAAGTTTTGTGCTTACCATTCTTCAATTTTACCGCGAAGTTTAAATATCCACCTACTTTTCCGCCATTCATCAAGTCTCCTTCAGGGTTTTTCAGATAACTGATCATCCTTCCGAAATTTGAGACTTTGTAGATAAAGCGGTCTTCCCAGGAATCTTTGTGTAGGGTTTTCCAGATTTCCTGTCTGTAACTTTTAATCATAAACTTTTGCTCTAAATTCGTCTTCTTCTGTTGAATTAATTTTTAATGATTCATAAATGTATTTAAATGTTGATAGTAATTCTGGTTTGCCGTCTATCAATGCGACATCGTGCTCGAAGTGAGCACTGGGTTTATTATCGGCGGTTAGTATTGTCCAGCCATCGGGCAATTGTTTAATTCTCTTGGTTCCAAGGTTGATCATAGGCTCTATAGCTACGACCATTCCTTCTACAAATTTTTTACCTCGGCCACGTTTACCGTAGTTAGGCATTTCGGGATCTTCATGCATAGTTTTTCCTAGTCCATGTCCCACTAGTTCGCGAACTACTCCATAGCCGCGGTCCTCAGTATATTTCTGAATTGCATATCCTACATCACCAACACGATTTCCTGCTTTAAATTCTCGAATTCCTTCATAAAGGGATTCTTTAGTGACTTTCAATAATTCTTCAACCTCAGGAGCGATCGTTCCTACTGCAAATGTGTAGGCATGATCTCCGTAGAAGCCGTTTTTCAAAGCTCCACAGTCAATACTTATAATATCGCCTTCCTGTAACGGAGTATTGTTAGGTATCCCGTGCACTACCTGTGCATTAGGACTCATACATAAAGAATTGGGAAAATCATAAAGTCCCAGAAAACCCGGAACAGCACCATGATCACGTATGAATTCTTCTGCAAGTTTATCTAATTGTAGGGTAGTTACACCTGGTTTAATTTCAGGCGCCAGCATTCCAAGAGTCTTGCTTACAATAAGCGCGCTTTCTCTTTGTAATTCAATTTCTTCGCTGGATTTTGGTATAATCATACTTTTAAAATCTTCTAAAGAGACCTGATCTCTTCTTTTTACCGATTCCGGTTATTGTTTTATTTAACGTAAGTGATTGGTAAATCTCTCCCCAACCTTTCATTCCGCCGTAATTACGATCGTCTATAAAGATATCAGCTAGAATCTTTCTGCTAATACTTTGGTTAAATTCTTCTTCCGGGTAACTACTATTTATTGCGTAAAACTTTAAACCATTCTTTTCACAGAAGGTAACCGCATCGTCAAGCTTTTCTCCACTTCTGTAAGTCCAGAGGATTAATCTGTGACCTTCTTCTTGCAATTTCCGCAGAGATTCAAAGGCAAATAGTAAAGGTTTTCCAATTTCTGGAAATCGGTTCTCTACGATCGTACCGTCGAAATCAACTGCGATGGTAAGAGAATTAGGCATAGACAAAATTAGTTATAATTTTTCAATTACAGGGTTTGCAACTTTTTCTTACTACTCTGCGTAAGAATTTTTGTACTCCTTGCCACTTACGATCCTGGCAATGTCTTCTTCTATGCTTTCACCCTGTGGATATTCCACAAAACGATTTACTTCTTCACCGTCTTTGTAAAAAACTATTGTAGGCACTCTGGAAACTTCCAGGTCTTGCTCGATGCCAGATGGCGTTGTTTTATTTCTATCTACAGCAGTTAATTGCAGGTTGTCATAATCATAGTCTGCCTCATCAAGAATTTTCAGGAACTTTGGCAGTTCGCGTTTACTGTCACCGCACCATGTACCCATAAGAACCTTGATTTCGTAGTCTCTTATATTTTCGTTGATCATCGCCATTTCATCGGTGTCTGGTTTAAAGTTTTCATACCTCGAATCAAACCAGCTATTGAAGGGTGCTTGTTGCAATTCTTCTTTTGTAAAATCACCTAGCAACATATCCTTTTGGGTTTCCTGTTGATCAATTGCTGTATCTTCAATTTCATCCATGGCGACATCCTGATTAGAATTATCCATTTTGTTTCCACAGCTCACAGCCAAAGCTGCGATGATAATTAAAAGCTTCTTCATAAAAATTATATTAAGGGGTCTTCGGTCATTAGATCTGGTTGGGTAATTCCCATCAGTTTTAATATAGTCGGAGCGATATTACCAAGCTTACCATCCTTTATTGATTTTACATCTTTATCCATTAAAATTAGGGGAACTGGGTTCGTCGTGTGAGCAGTATTCGCACTACCATCTGGATTCTTCATCGTTTCACTATTCCCATGATCTGCAATGATGATGACAGAATAGCCATTTTCAAATGCAGTTTCAGCTACTTTTTTAGCGCAAATATCAACAGTTTCACAAGCCTTGACAGCAGCATCAAAATCACCGGTATGACCTACCATATCCGGATTGGCGAAATTTAGACATATAAAATCAGCCGACTCTCCCTCTAATTCAGGAACGATTTTGTCTGTAATATCATAAGCGCTCATTTCCGGCTGAAGGTCATAAGTAGCAACTTTCGGAGAGTCGCACATAAGTCTTCTTTCACCAGCAAAAGGCTTTTCTCTACCTCCAGAGAAGAAAAAGGTTACGTGAGGATACTTCTCAGTTTCTGCAATCCTGATCTGTCTCTTGCCCTCATATTCCAGGACTTCTCCCAAAGTGGCTTTAATATTAGATTTCTGAAAAATGACATTTACATTTTCAAACCTGTCGTCATATTTAGTCATGGTGACGTAATATAAGGTCAGCTTTTTCATATCATATTCAGGGAAATTATCTTGTGATAGTGCCTGAGTTAATTGTCTTCCACGATCTGTTCTGAAGTTAAAATAAATTACTACATCCTTTTCACTAAGCTTGGCAACAGGGTTACCATTATCATCCGTAATTACTATAGGATTAATGAATTCATCAGAAATATCACTATCGTAGCTTTTCTGAATTTCAGATAAGATATCCTGGGTACTTTTTCCTTCACCTTTTACAATCAGGTCGTATGCTTTTTCAACTCTTTCCCAACGGTTATCCCTGTCCATGGCATAATATCTACCAATAGCAGAGGCAAGTTCAGAATTTGTAGATTCTAAATGAGGGAGTAAATCTTCTACAAAACCTTTACCAGAATGTGGATCTACATCACGACCATCGGTAAATACATGGACATACTTTTTCTGTACACCAGCTGCATCAGCTGCAGATAATAGTCCTTTTAAATGGTTTATGTGAGAATGAACTCCACCATCACTAAGCAGTCCCATAAAATGAATTGGCTTGTTATTCTTGACCGCATAGCTAAATGCCGACTCCAATACTGGCTCATCTTTTAGAGTATTCTTTTCCACCGCCATGTTAATCTTCACCAGATCCTGGTAAACAACTCTACCGGCTCCAAGATTCATATGTCCAACCTCACTGTTCCCCATCTGTCCCTCTGGAAGACCTACATTGAGCCCATCGGTTCTTAAGGTAGCGTGTGGGAATTTTCCAGGTAGCGAATCCATAAAAGGAGTTTTGGCTTTAGCAACTGCAGATATTTCATCATTAGGAGAAATACCCCAGCCATCCAGAATCATAAGGAGAACTTTCTTATTCATAGATAGTCGTAGTTTAAGCGATAAAGATAAAAACAATTAGAGGGAATGGCTGAAGGGCAGACTATAATATTTTATTAAATCTAAATTTGACGGAGCGTACCGAATGATAAAACCTTTGAAAATCAATATCTGGATAGAATTCGTGGAATTCCGACACCTTTAATAAGCAAATATGATCAGCTACTTCTCTGTTAGAAGTCACGGCTAATACACGACTTATATATTAAAAACTCCAAAGAAAATGTGTTTAATATTATCCGAAATATAAGAGAAATGAAGGATTCTAATAATCTTAACAAATATTCACTTTTCAAATCTACTTATCGTTTAATAATTTAACATATTCTGATCGTCGCTTGGAACAATGTTTTCATTTCCGTAGCGTTTACCAAAAGCAGGCAAGACTTTATCTTTTGGGTAGTTGATATAACTTTCAGTATCAAATCTTGTTAAAGTTTAGCTGAATTCGAGATTAGTTCCAAAATTTTGTATGTTGGCAAGACTTTTGGAATTATTTAACAAATAACCTAAAACGAAAATTATATGAAGTATAGAATTATGATGGTGATTGGAGTACTAATTTTCTCATTCGCGTTCAGTAATGCATCTGAAATTGACAGTTCAAAAGGGATAGTATTTGAGACAGAGCCAGTGGAAGAGGTTGAACTAACTTCCGAAGAAAAGACACTAGCATTATATGAAAGTTTTTCTTTGAAAAACAGTACGATGCCAGAATTATCGGTTTTCGAAAAAGCGATCAAAGGCTATCAAAAATTGGATGAAGCTGGAAAAGTCAGAAATTCTTTATTAACGGTCGTAGATTTCGATCTTTCTTCAACTAAGAAAAGAATGTGGATCCTTAACATGGATACAGAGGAGGTTGAATACAATACTTATGTAGCTCACGGAAAAAATACAGGTGCAGAATTCGCAACCAAATTCTCTAACACAGTAAATTCACTTCAAAGCTCCCTTGGCTTCTATGTCACAGGGGAAACTTACTTCGGTAAAAACGGACTTTCATTATTCATTGATGGAATGGAAAAGAAATTTAATTCCAATGCTAGAAAACGATATGTTGTAATTCATGGAGCAGATTATGCTGAACCTCAATTTATCGATAGACTAGGAAGACTAGGAAGAAGCTATGGTTGTCCCGCTGTTCCCAATACGGTAGCTAAGGATTTAATCCATAAAATTAAAGGAAAGTCGGTTGTTTACATTCATCGTTCTAATGACAAATACCTGGAAACTTCCACTTTTTTAAATTCTTAAGCCTTAGGCTTTAGTAAATCCCAAAGCTTTTTATCAAGATCGTAGATATCATCAATAAACCTGGTGGTATCTTTTTTTTGATAGGTGGTCCAGTAAAAGTGATGTACTTTAATTTCTTGCTTCATAGCGATTTGCGTTGTTTTGCCAGATTTTATAATCTCATCGATCTTCTCATCATCGAATTCTTTCTGATCCTCAATCAGGTATTTAGCAAGGTCGAGTACATTTTCAACCCGTACACACCCAGAACTTTGAGCCCGGGCATTTTTTTCAAACAAACTTTTAGAAGGTGTGTCATGCAGATAGATCATATATTCATTTGGATAGATAATCTTTACAAGTCCTAATGGATTCGATGGTCCTGCCGGCTGCCGGTAAGTATAAGATCGCGGGCTGGAAGAACTCCAATTTACTGAAGAAGGATTTACTTCCTGACCACTACGGTCATACATCTTGATATTCTTCTTTCTTAAATAACCTACATCTCTGGAAGCTCCAGGAATTACATCATTTTTCATGATAGTAGGAGGGATGGTCCAGGTTGGATTATAGATGATATAATCGATCTCATCCGAGAAAACAGGTGTTTTTCTCGCTTCGGTACCCACCATGGTTTTGTGATTTCTAATGGTATCTCCATCTTTGACCACGTAAAGCTCATAATCTGGGATATTCACTATAATATAATGCTCACCGAGATCTCTGGGATACCATCTCCAGCGTTCCATGTTAACCAGAATTTGATGATACCGGTCTTCGGTTGTAAGATTCAGGTTTTCGATAGTAGTGTTACCTATCACGCCATCAGTGTTTAGCCCATGATCCTTTTGAAAATTTTCCAGTGCAGTTTGTAATTCTTTAGTGTACCGGGTTCCAACCGAGTCCGGACTCTTTTTGTAGTAACCAAGCTCGAAAAGCCTGCTCGCAATATCCGGGATTCTATCATTGTTTTCGCCGGGTTTTACAAGTTTACCACTGGCGATCACAGTGGAGGAATTTTCTTTAATTCCATCATCTCGATAACTCTTGAGTGCTTTCTTTAAGCTTTTATACACAACATGACCTGGAGCCAGTTCTGCAAGAATAGATGAAGCTTTTTCACCCTTTTCCAGTTTTTGTAATAAACTTTCAATATTTACGGTGTTAAGCTCTGTACCCCAGATTTTGTAAATTTCTTTAGGGTTAAGTTTACCAACTGCAAGATCATGAGCAAGATCTATAAAAGCATCGGTAAGAAGAATTTCAGCTCTTAAATTTTGTTCTTCATTTTCACTGTTGAGTGAGGATAACAATTGTTGTAATTCTTCACCATGATAATCTTCAAAAAATAACCCATCATATTCGATGGTTTCAATACTACGGAAAAGGTCTTCGCGAGCTTCCTTGTCATTCCATAAAGGCATGAATTCCCTTTGAATATAAAAGGAATTCACGCTTTTAAAGTTGTTTAATTTGGTAGAAGTGCTATCGATATCTTCGAAGTAATCCTCTAAGTCGTCCTGCGAAGTTAGTTCTTTGATCTCTTCAACTTCGTTACGCTCTTCTATACCTTCCAGCTTTGGTTCGTCCTTGCAGGATATGCCTATCATCCCAAAGATCAAACCAACAAGGAGTAGTTTAATTTTCATTCTAAATGAAACTAAGAAACTCGAACATCTGAATACTCAGGGTTTTCATCGAATTTTACTTCAGCAAATGGACAAAGAGGATCGATCTTTAGATTGTTCTTACGAGCAAATTCAACGCTTTCCTTCAGCAGGCTTGAACCAATTCCCTGATTCTCCATTTCTCTCTTCACCTCGGTATGATCTATTGTGATGACATTACCTTTTTTGTGATAGGTAAGTTCAGCAACAAGGCTATTTTCTTTCTCGATATAGAACATTCCGCGGCTATCACTTTCTTTATGTTTTATCTCCATATTATTTTCTAAATATTCCGTCTACTATACCGTAATCCAAAGATTCATCTGCATCCATCCAGTAGTCGCGATTAAAATCCTTAAGGACCTTTTCTGTAGTTGTCCCGCAATTTTCAGCAAGGATCTCTGCACTAAGATGTTTGGTTTTAAGTATTTCATTAGCCGCGATCTCAATATTTGAAGCCTGACCTCTTGCTCCGCCACTAGGTTGGTGAATCATCACCTTCGCGTGCGGTTGTATAAATCTTCTTCCTTTTTCTCCTGCCGAAAGTAATATAGATCCCATGGAAGCTGCTAGTCCCGTACAAATTGTTGAAACTGGTGATTTAATGCTCATGATGGTATCATAAATAGCAAATCCATCGGTCACATAACCACCCGGGCTATTGATGAATAACTGGATTTCGCCATCTCCCATCAGGTCAAGATATTCCAGCCTGTCTATGACATGTTTTGCAGTTTTATCATTGACCATTCCCCAAAGATAGATTTTGCGTTCTTCTAGAAATTTATTGTCAATTAGATCCTGGATCTTTCCAGGCTTATTCTTTGATGTATTCATAATTCTTATTTGTAGTACTTGAAGTAATAGATAAAAATATGACTATTTTTACGGAAAAGGCAGGTATGCAACTGGCATTTAACAAGATTTTAAAAACTGATTATTACTTAGTTCTGCCTTACCTGGAAAAACTGCAGTCGCAGGCGTTGCCTCCAAAGATTTTGAAGAGAAGATTACTGGAAATGTTTGAGCAGAATTACGAGTGTTTTGGTATTTATAAATCTGGAAAACTTGTAGGTGTTTTTGGATTATGGTTCATGACCCGGCATTATGCGGGAAGAACCTGCGAAGTGGATCATATTTATATAGATGATGACCTGCAGGGCTTGGGTGTTGGGACGCAGTTATTTAAATATATAGAACAGTATGCGATCAAAAAGCAGTGTGAAACTATTGAGCTTAACACTTATGTAGAAAACTTTAGATCTCATAAATTTTACATGAATCTTGGTTTTGTAATTCGCGGATATCATTTTCTAAAAAAACTTTGATTTCCTTTGAACATAAAAAAGAAAGCATTTATATTTGCCGCCGCACGCGGGAGTAGCTCAGTTGGTAGAGCGTCAGCCTTCCAAGCTGAATGTCGCCGGTTCGAACCCGGTCTCCCGCTCTAAGCCCTGTCAATCGACAGGGCTTTTTTATTGCAAATAATTAGAATCTGTGTCCTTCCGAGATTACTACGGAATTTTCAAATTTCACTTCGCAAAGAGCGAAATCTACAGTCTGAAACTATAATATCCAAGACGTTATCTGAAGTTCCATTATTGCTTTCTTCGGAAAGTTAATCTGAAATATTCAGTATTGTAAAACTCAGTTTTTAGACTTTCTGATTCACTCATTGTACTGCAATTTTAAAAAGCGAATGCCTTGAAATGGATTTTATATTGATACACTTCGAAACAGATCTGTAGCCTGTAATCTTACACTAACTCAAAGCCTTCTTACTTAACTTAATCTTATCGCATAAAAAAAGCCTGAAACTCTAGTTTCAGGCTTTTCAGATTTTATATAAAAAAGTATCAATTATCCGTTCATGGAAATGAGAAACTCTTCATTATTTCTAGTATTTCTAATCTTGTCATTAATGAATTCCATCGCTTCGATAGGGTTCATGTCAGCAAGATATTTACGTAGTACCCACATACGCTTCACATTGTTTTCGTCAAGCAACAGATCATCCCTACGCGTACTTGAAGAAACAAGGTCGATAGCTGGGAATATTCTACGGTTGGAAATTCTTCTATCCAATTGCAGTTCCATGTTACCAGTACCTTTGAATTCTTCAAAGATCACCTCATCCATTTTAGATCCAGTCTCTGTTAGAGCGGTAGCGATAATAGATAGAGAACCTCCATTTTCAATGTTACGTGCAGCACCAAAGAAACGTTTTGGTTTATGAAGTGCATTTGCATCTACACCACCACTTAAAACTTTACCGCTGGCAGGTTGTACCGTATTGTAAGCACGTGCCAGTCTGGTAATGGAATCAAGTAGAATAACTACATCATGTCCACACTCTACGAGTCTTTTAGCCTTTTCCAGTACGATATTCGCAACTCTAACATGCTCGTGGGCTTCTTTGTCAAAAGTTGAAGCAACTACTTCACCTTTTACGTTACGTTGCATATCTGTAACTTCTTCAGGACGTTCATCGATTAGTAGAACGATCTGGTATACTTCAGGATGATTTGCCGCAATAGCATTTGCGATATCCTTTAGTAACATTGTTTTACCGGTCTTAGGCTGAGATACGATCATCCCACGCTGACCTTTACCAATTGGAGCAAAAAGATCCATCACCCTTGTAGAAATTGTCGCCTGCTTTTCAGCAATATTGAATTTCTCTTTCGGGAAAAGTGGTGTAAGATGCTCAAAAGAAACTCTGTCTCTTACAACCTGTGGATCCAGTCCATTGATCTTGTTGATCTTGATAAGCGGGAAATATTTCTCTCCTTCTTTTGGAGGTCTAATTTGTCCCTGTACTGTATCTCCTGTCTTTAAACCAAATAATCTTATTTGTGACTGCGATACATAAATATCATCAGGAGAAGTAAGGTAGTTGTAATCTGAAGATCTTAGGAAACCGTAGTTGTCCTGCATGATATCCAGTACGCCTTCGCTCTCGATGATAGCATCAAATTCGTAATCCGGCTCACGGTATCTGTTACGATTATCGCGGTTTCCGTTATTACCTTTCTTATTGTCGTTGCGGTTATCATTGCGATTGTCGTTACGATTATCATTTCTGTTATCGTTACGGTCATTCTTGTTGTTTCCGCTATTGCTGTTATTGTTGTGATTGCGATCGTTGCGACTGTCGTTGCGATCATTACGATCGTTGCGATTATCATTTCTGTTGTCGCTCTTTTTGCGATCATCAGTTTTTGCGCTAGAAGAACTACGCTCGCGAGTACTTTTATGTCTTGGTTCCTTTTTATCTTCCTTTGGATCAGACTCTTTTCTGGCAGGCCTAGGTGCTTTTGCAGCAGGTTTAGCAGGTTTTTTTTCACTTCCAACCTTTGAAGGTTTTGTGGTTTCCTGCTTAGCCGGTTCGGCACTATCTTCTGTAAGTACTTCTTTTACTTTTGCTGGGTTGGCTGCCTGGTAGTCCAGGATCTGGTAAACTAGATCCAGTTTTTTAAGGGTTTTATACTTAGGAACATTTAGCGATTGAGCAATTTCCTTAAGTTCAGGAAGCTTTTTAGCTTTTAATTCTGAAATTTCGAACATGTATTCAGTGAAATAATTATAAGATTGGATTGATTTAAAAACTTCTCGAAGAAGAATAAAAAGTTTTGGAGACTTAAGTAACCTGTATTGAATAGGTTACGCATTGTTACTGCAATTATACAACTTTATTTTATTCTTTTACCCAATGATTCTAAAAAGAATCTTTTATTTTTGTGCCGCAATCGCAAGAAATATGCTTCAGAGAATACAGACTATTTGGTTATTATTAGCGGTTATTGTGAGTGCCGGGCTCATTTTCGTTCTTCCGCTTTGGGAGAATTCAGCAGGTGAGTTTGTTTATGCTCACGAAGTATTAATCGCGCTGGGAATGTTTCTTGCTTCAGCAGCAATTTCGCTGGTGAGTATCATCATGTTCAAAAATAGAAAGCTTCAATTTGTATTGGGGCGTCTAAATATCATATTAAATCTTTTTTTACTAGGAGTGTTTGTTTATTGGTCTCTAACTTTACCTGGAGAGATGGATATCTCAGAGAAAGGTATTGGGATGTTTCTTCCTATTATTTCTATCGTTTTTATTGTTTTGGCCAATAAGGCCATCAAGAAGGACGAAGATCTCGTAAAATCTGTAGATCGATTACGATAAGCCTATCATCTTAGTAGTATTAGTGCGTGAAAAACCCGAAGTGAAAGCTTCGGGTTTTTTAATTATTCCAATTCAATAACTTCCAGTTCCTTAATTTCCTTATTATCGATCTGGAAACGCAACATGGTTCTCTTCTTATGAAATCCATGTTTCCCCGCAGCACCTGGATTCATATGTAAAAGTCCGAGGTTTTTATCGTTCATCACTTTCAGAATATGTGAATGACCACAAATGAATAGTTTCGGTGGATTTTGCCTAATCTCTTCGCGAATCGCTGGAGAATATTTTCCCGGGTATCCACCTATATGAGTAATCCAGACATCTACTTCTTCGCACATGAAACGCTGGTTTAATGGAAATTCTTTACGTATTTCAGCATCATCTATATTCCCGTAAACTGCCCGCAGTGGTCCAATTTGCTTCAGTTTATCGGTTACATCTGTTTTGCCAATATCACCCGCATGCCATATTTCGTCTGCCTCACCGGCATAATGCAAAATTCTTTCGTCCATATGACTATGTGTGTCACTTAGTAATAGAATCTTCTTCAAAGTCTTCAGTTTTAAAAGTCGTTTAACAAAGGAAGCGAAATCAGGCCTTTTTCCTTGCTATAATTGCCTTATCTTTGCATTTCGCTAATATAAAAATAAAGCTGACTTGAGGTATTTCCTGAAGCTCTCATATTTCGGTAAAGCTTATCACGGCTGGCAAAATCAACCTGATTCTATTAGTGTTCAGGAGGTTCTTGAACAAAATCTAAGCAAGGTGTTACCATTTTCAGTAGCTATTGTTGGTGCTGGAAGGACAGATGCCGGTGTGCATGCACGACAAATGTTTGCTCATTTTGATGCTTCGGAAGAACTTGATGGTGAAGATCTTGCTTATAAGCTAAATTCCATGCTTCCGAAGGATATTGCAATTTCTGAAGTTTTTCCGGTAGCAAAGGAAGCACATGCGAGATTTGATGCTGTGGCAAGAAGTTACGAGTATCATCTACTTCAGTATAAAGATGTATTCGCTTACGATCAGGCTTGGTATTTTCGCTATGAACTTGATTTGGAAAAAATGAATAAAGCTGCAGAGATCCTGAAGGAGTATTCAGATTTTCAGTGTTTTTCCAAATCACGGACAGATGTACATACGTATAACTGCCGTGTCGATGAAGCGAAATGGGTGGAAAAGGATGGGAAGCTTATTTTTTATATCACTGCAGATCGATTTTTGCGTAATATGGTGCGGGCGGTGGTAGGAACTCTGCTTGAAATTGGTCAGGGAAAACAACCGGTGGAATATATGCACGAGGTGATCAAAAGTAAAGACAGGGGAAAAGCTGGAACTTCGGTCCCGGCACATGGATTATATTTAACCAGGATCGAATATCCTGAAACGATAAGAGAAATAGATGGCATCTAATACAGGAAATGCATTTGATATGGCACTTTTCAAGCGATTGCTTGGATACACCAATCCCTATAAACGAATATTTTATTTTGTAGGTGTTGCGGCCATTCTTGTTTCTCTCTTCGGAGTTTTAAGACCTATTTTACTGCAGGAAACTGTAGATGAAGCCCTGATTCCCGCAGATTTTGACAGTCTTATATATTATGTAAGCCTAATGATTGGGGTTCTGGTGCTGGAAGTGATCTTCCAGTTCTGTTTTATCTACTATGCTAACTGGCTTGGGCAGGAGGTTGTTCGTGATTTGCGGGTAAAACTCTTCAAACATATGCTTGGCTTTAAAATGCAGTATTATGATAAATCTGCAGTTGGAAGATTAGTGACCAGGGCTGTAAGTGATATTGAGACCATTGCCAGTATATTTAGCCAGGGACTTTTTATGATCATTTCAGATCTACTGAAAATGTTGGTAGTGATTGGTGTAATGTTCTATAAAAGCTGGGAGCTAACCTTGCTCGTACTTACAGTTTTGCCTTTTATTATCTACGCGACGAGAGTCTTTCAGAAGAAAATGAAGTTAGCTTTTGAAGAAGTCAGAACTCAGGTGGCAGATTTGAATACTTTCGTACAGGAACGTATCACTGGGATGAAGATCGTACAGTTGTTTACCCGCGAGAAAACTGAATACGAAAACTTCAAAAAGATCAATGATAAACATAGAAAAGCATGGGTAAAAACCGTTTGGTATAACTCCATCTTTTTCCCAATTGCTGAAATGTCTACCTCCATTACCATAGGTTTAATCGTATGGTTTGGTGGTTTACGGGTAGTTGCCGGTGATGATATGTCTTTAGGTATTATTGTCGCATTTATAGAACTGAGTCAGATGTTATTCAGGCCACTGCGCCAAATTGCCGATAAGTTCAATACATTGCAAATGGGAATGGTCGCAGCTAACCGGGTATTCGGGATCCTGGACACAGAATCCACAATTGAAGATAACGGGACTATTGCAGTAGAGCATCTTGACGGAGAGATCGAATTTAAAGACGTAAGATTTAGTTATATTCCAGAAGAAGAAGTTGTAAAAGGAATCAGTTTTAGAGTAGAGCCTGGTGAAACTGTGGCAATTGTAGGAGCAACCGGTGCTGGGAAATCAACCATCATTAATTTACTGAGCAGATTTTACGAAATTGATAGTGGAGTCATTGAAATAGACGGGCAGGATATCAAGGATCTGGAGCTGAGATCTCTAAGATCTCAAATCGCTGTGGTTCTTCAGAATGTATTCTTGTTCGCAGATACGATCATGAATAATATCAATCTTGATAACCCTGATATTTCAGATGAAGATGTGATCAAGGCTGCAAAGCAGATTGGGATTCATGAATTTATTGATTCCCTTCCTGGCGGTTATTATTATAATGTAAAGGAACGTGGAGCAATGCTTTCTTCCGGACAACGGCAGTTGATCTCATTCTTAAGAGCTTATGTTAGTAATCCAAGTATTCTTGTGTTGGACGAAGCAACATCTTCCGTAGATTCCTATAGCGAACAACTCATACAGGACGCGACCGATAAGATCACTGAAGGTCGAACTTCCATCGTTATCGCCCACAGGCTCGCGACCATTAAAAAAGCCGACAAGATTATTGTAATGGATCAGGGTAAAATCGTAGAAATTGGTAATCATCAAAGTTTACTTCAGAGAACCGATGGGTATTACCGAAAACTTTATGAAGTGCAGTTCAAAGAAGAAGAGAGTATTTAGATAACTCCCTTTAGTTTGGCCATATAAATACGAATGAAAAGGCTAACTATTACGAAAACAAGCAAAATCAAAAGCAGAAAAAGTAGACTTTTAAGAATTATCTTCCATAAGCTTAGATCATACATTTTTTTAAAAATATACCCGTAATAAATCAAATAAAAAGGTAAACTAGCATAATTCATAACTGCAAAAACCGACTGATTGCTGAAAGAAAATAGAATAAGGATCGCAAAAACGATACTTATATGTGAGTAAGCATATAGGTGTACGATAAAATGCTCGGCAAGATTGTATTTCTTATTTTTTAAAAAGACCAGCCTGGATAACAAGGTGATTACCGGAATGAACAGAAAAGTGATGAGGTTCATGTGTTCCAGGATCATCGTAGTGACCTCCCTGGTGATATCTTGTTCTCCTGTATTAACCTCAAGACCTCCATCCTCTAAATATTCTGGAAAATATTTCAGGTTAACGTAAGTGTATAGACCAGTAAGGGTTAGCGCAATAGTAAAGTATCCGTAAGGATTGATATATTTCTTACGCAGTCCTTCAATATATCCCTGAATCACATTCACAGGTCTACGGAAAAGGTCAATAAAAGTAAGTACTGGTTTGTTGGAGTCAATACTCCAGAATGATTCAAAGAATTCCCCAGAAAGATAGGGAACACTAAGCTTGTCCCGTACGATCTTAGCTCCACAATTAGAGCAATAATTCTGTTCTTCTGATATCGAAAAATTGCAATTTTTGCAATGCGTCATCTATTCTTAGCTTATGTCTTCTTTAATCTTAACCTTTAGTTCGTCCATCGTTTCGAACATCACGAACTGCCCGTCCCTGATATAAGATGTTTGTCCAGACTCTTCACTAACCACCAAAGCCAGCGCATCAGTTTTCTCAGTAATCCCTACCGCAGCACGATGTCTTAGTCCGAATCTTAAAGGAATGGATCTGTCATTGGATACCGGTAGGATCACCCTGGTGGCGGTGATCATACTTTCTTCGATGACCATCGCACCGTCATGCAACGGACTGTTTTTGAAAAATATAGATTCAATAATAGGCTGATTCAGCTTGATCTTCATTTTATCACCCGTATTCTTTACGAAGTCGAGTTTATTGTTCTTCTGAATCACCATCAACGCTCCGGTATAGGTTTTCCCCATTGCTTCGCAGGCATCTATGATAGCTTCCACATCTAATTTTGAGCGAACATCATCCCGGCCTATTTTGAAGCTTCGCAGGAATCGGCCTTTTTGTGTGAAATTCGTGGAGCCAATCATCAAAAGGAATTTCCTGATCTCTTGTTGAAAAACCACGATAAGTGCAAATACACCAACCCCAACGAATTCACCCAGAACACTGCTAAGTAATTCCATTTGTAGCAGCTGTGTTAGCAGCCAGACCAGGTAAATAACCACGATCCCAATAAAAATATTAACGGCCACAGTACCTCGAACCAGTTTGTAAACGTAGTAGAGTAGAAGGGCGACAAAAACAATATCTAGAATATCGAGGATGCGAAGATCTATGATGTCCAAATGCAGTGGTTTTTTGTAAAAATAGAAAAACTAAACGTAGTTATTGAGTTCACCGGTTAATTTGATACATTCCATTGCCTCTTTTACATCGTGAACCCTTAAAATTGAAGCTCCTTTATTAAGTGCAATAGTATTCAAAATGCTGGTACCATTCAAAGCATCTTCTGGTGTAGAATTTAAGGTTTTCCAGATGAGACTTTTCCTAGAAAGCCCGGCAAGAAAGGGAAGTTCAAGATTTTTGAAAAGATCCAGTTTATTCAGTAGCTCAAAATTTTGTGCAATGTTTTTAGCAAAGCCAAATCCCGGGTCAATAATTATATCTTTAATTCCAGCTTTCCTGGCTGCCGAGATCTTTTCAGAAAAGTAAAAAAGAATATCTGCAGTGAGATCCTCGTATTGGTTCAGGTCTTTCATAGTTTGCGGAGTCCCTTTCATATGCATCATGATATAAGGCACCTTAAGACTGGCAACGGTTTCGATCATCTGAGCATCGAGATTTCCGGCGGAAATATCATTGATGATTGCGGCACCATTCTCCACAGCCTCTTTCGCGACTCTGGATCTAAAGGTATCTACGGAAAAGTTTACTTCTGGAAAATGCTGTTCCAGTAACTTCAGCTTCGGAATCATTCGTTCCAATTCTTCTTCTTCTGAAATATCCTGAGCACCAGGCCTGGAACTATAGGCGCCAATATCCAGGAAGCTCGCACCTTCTTTCAGCATTTTTTCAGTAGAGGAAAGGATCTCTTTATCTGTTTGTTTTCTACTACCCTCAAAAAAGGAGTCTGGAGTGATATTGATGATTCCCATCACTTTTGGTTCGGATAGGTCGATGAGATTACCACGGCAATTTATAAACATGAGATGGCTTAATTTTGGTAGCGCAAATAACTTTGACTATCTGAAATATTTGACCGAAATTTACGCAAATTACAGCTACTTCATGCAAAATACCTCCGAACAATACGATGATGTCATTGGCCATTGTCGCAGTCTTTTTCTGAATAAAATGCAGGATTATGGATGTGCCTGGCGCATTTTACGATTACCTTCCTTAACAGATCAGATCTTTATTAAGGCACAGCGTATAAGAAAACTTCAGGAAAGTGATGTTCGAAAAGTTGACGAAGATGAGAAATCTGAATTTATCGGGATCATTAATTATTCAGTAATGGCTTTAATTCAGCTTGAAAAGGGAATTGCAGATCAGCCCGATCTTGGACCTCAGGACGCAATAGATCTATATGACAAGAACATTGCTGTAACCAAGCAGCTTATGATGGATAAAAACCATGATTATGGCGAAGCATGGCGGGATATGCGAATTAGTTCGCTCACAGATCTTATCTTACAGAAATTATTGAGAGTGAAGCAAATTGAGGACAACCAGGGAAAAACGCTGGTAAGTGAAGGGATCGATGCAAATTACCAGGATATGATCAATTATTCTGTTTTTGCCATGATCCATTTCCAGGAAGCCGAAAAATAATTCAGAATATATAGCTTATGAAAGCAATTGTAGGTATTTGCAGAGTCCTGGTAGGTGTGCTTTTCATCTTCAGCGGATTCATAAAACTGAATGATCCCGTAGGTTTTTCATATAAACTACAGGAATACTTCAGTGAACCGGTACTGGACATTCCGGCGCTTATACCATTTGCTCTTATTATTGCTATTTTACTGGTAATCTTTGAGCTAGTGCTTGGAATCATGCTGCTTATTGGGTTTGCCAGAAAATTTACAAGCTGGAGTCTGCTCCTCATGATCATTTTCTTTACGTTCCTTACTTTTTATTCGGCATACTTTAATAAAGTCACAGATTGTGGCTGTTTTGGTGATGCTATTCCGCTTACTCCATGGGAGTCATTCTATAAAGATATTGTCCTACTGATTCTGATTTTGGTATTATTCTTTAATCAAAAATACATAGAGCCGCTGTTTCCGCAGAAATATCATAAATGGGCAATTTTCCTGAGCTTTATGGCGTGTTTCGCATTTTGTTATCATGTGTTGATGCATCTCCCGATGCTGGATTTCAGACCCTATAAGATCGGCAATAACATAGCTGAAAAAATGGTAGTGCCTGAAGGTGCCCAGGAACCTGTGTATGAATACCAATGGAAATTTAAGTTGGAAGGGGAGGAGAAGATTATTACCAATCAAGGCGCCTATCCTCAGGTTTCCGGAGAATTCATAGGCGTTGAGACGGTACAGATCGAAGAAGGCTATGTACCGCCAATTCATGATTTTGTGATCGAAGGTCCGGAAGGTGATATTACGACAGATATTCTTACTACAGATAAAGTCCTGATGTTCGTCATGTATAATATAAGGTCTACGGAAATGGAAGGATATCAAGCAATACAGGACCTGGCAAAAGAAGCGCGGACTAAGAATTATCGTGTAATTGCACTCACAGCATCAGGCGAAGACCTGCAATCTAAACTCCAAGAGAAATTTGATCTGGACTTCGATTTCTATCAGGCAGATGAAACTGCGCTTAAAACAATCGTAAGAGCAAATCCCGGTATCCTGGTTTTGAGATCCGGAACAGTGGAGCAGAAAAAACACTGGTTCGACGCGAGCGATATCAAATTATAAACATCTACTATCTTTTATTCAGAAAATCCTAAAAATTGAAGGTTTAGCTTTGGTTTAGGATTTCGTATTTCAGTCTTTCCTTATATTTGTCTTTTATGCTGAAACCTATAGCAGGAGAGCATCTAATCACTGAAATACATTTATCATGAGAGAACAAATAGTAGCCGGAAACTGGAAAATGAATAACGACCTTGCTGAGACTGAAGAATTGCTTGGCGAAATGAAAATGCAAATGGTAAAGGAGCCTGAAGCGACTGTTATGGTAGCTCCAGCCTTCACAAATCTATATGCTACTTTCCAGGCACTAAAGGATACTCCCGTGATTGTGGCAGCTCAAAATATGCATGAAAGTGAAAATGGAGCTTTCACAGGCGAAATTTCAGCAAAAATGTTACAAAGTATTGGGGTTACTACGGTAATTCTTGGGCATAGTGAGAGACGTGCATATTTCCACGAAACAAATGAGCAACTGGCTAAGAAAGTAGACGCAGCGATCGCAGCAGAAATGCGAGTGATATTTTGCTTTGGAGAAGAGCTGGAAGACCGTAAAAATAACAAACACTTCAGTTTAGTGGAATCACAATTAAAGGAAGCTTTATTTCACCTTTCAGAAGACGCGTGGAAAAATATCATTCTAGCCTACGAACCAGTTTGGGCAATAGGAACCGGTGAAACTGCAAGCCCTGAACAGGCACAGGAAATGCATAAACATATACGTACTTTATTAAAAGATAATGTAAGTGCCAGTGTCGCTGAAAATACTTCAATCTTATATGGTGGTAGTGTAAAACCAGCAAATGCCAGAGAGATCTTTGCCAAGGAAGATGTGGACGGCGGTCTTATTGGTGGCGCCAGTCTGAAGGCAGTTGATTTTCTTGAGATCGTAAACTCATTTTAATGACCGGACATTATTACGAATATCATTTTACGATACAACCGGTAGTTCCGGCTTCAGAAATACTGATCGCAGAATTAGGGGAACTTGGTTTTGAAAGTTTTGTTGAGAATGAAGATGGAATTACTGCTTATGTGCCGGAAGAGCAATTCGCAGATGATCTACTCGATGAGGTACAGATCCTGAAGTCTGAAGAATTCAGTATTGACTATACGGTGAAAAAAATTGAACGGGTAAACTGGAACGAGGAGTGGGAGAAGAATTTCACTCCTATACTGGTGGACCATGAGTGCAGCGTTCGAGCACCGTTTCATGAGAAGCCAAATACCCGGTTCGATATTGTCATAGAACCAAAAATGTCATTTGGTACTGGTCATCATTCCACAACTCATATGATGATACAGCATATTTTAAAGAATGACTGGGAAGGTAAATCTGTACTGGATATGGGATGTGGTACTGGAGTCCTTGCCATTTTAGCAAGAATGAAAGATGCAACTCCGGTTGAAGCGATTGATATCGATAACTGGTGTTACCTCAATACGCTGGAAAATATTGAACGAAACAATTGTGAAGATATTAAAGTTGAAGAAGGTGGGGCAGAATTATTACCTGGTAGAAAATACGATGTAATTCTTGCCAATATCAACAGAAATATTTTGTTGAATGATATGGCTACTTATGTAGAATGTCTGCAAGAATCCGGAAGTATATACTTCAGTGGGTTTTATACCGAAGACCTTCCAATAATAAAGTCGGCATGTGAAAAGCATGGTTTGAAATTTTTTGAACACATAGAGAGAAATAACTGGGTAGCTGCAAAGTTTTCATTTTAAGCATGTTACATTAATTTGTATCTTTGCAGCTTTCAGAAAAAAGTAATAAGTTGAAGATGAGTACGAAAGAGGAAGTTTTAGAACAGGTTGACCTGAAAACCAAAGAACAGCGTGAAAATGAGATCGTCTTGTATAATGATGATTATAATACCTTTGATCATGTGATCGAAACATTGATCTATGCTTGTGAGCATACTCCGGAACAGGCAGAACAATGTAGTATCCTGGTGCATTACAAAGGAAAATGTACTGTAAAAACCGGACCCTATGATGAATTGGAGCCACGATGCTCCAAATTGTTAGATGCGGGATTGAGTGCTGAGATCGTGTAGTTATACAGAAAATTCCTACATTTAACATAAATTATTAGTAAATATTTACAGTTTGAAGTAGTTTGCCTTCATAAGTGCCCCCTTAACCTAAACTTACTTATGAAAAAAATTACACTTCTTACCCTATCTCTGGGAGTATTATTCTTTGCTTCCTGTGAAAAAGAGGATGTTTCAGAAATATCTTCTGAAACAGCTCAAGTTCAAGAAGATCAGATCTCGAAAGAGGTTCTTGAGAGAATATCTGATCTTAATTTCAATTCAAAACATGTTGAAAAGCAAATGATGATGCTTCCTGATGGAAGCTCTATCGAAAATTACCTTATTGAAGGTGATATTGCTATGACTAAAGATCAATTGTTTAGCATGTCTTCGGCTTCTATTACTGACAAGCAGTATCGAACCAATAACCTGGTGAGTTCACCTCGTACTGTGAATGTGATCGGGTATACCGGAGGAAGCCAGGCTTTATCCAGTAAACAGAGAACTGCCTTGCAGTATGCTATTGGAAATTACAATGCGCTGGATCTGGGAATTACTTTTACACTTACTTTTGGAACTAACTATCAGCCATATGATATCGTAGTTTACCAGACTAACAATGGTCAGGCTGGAGGAGTTGCAGGATTTCCAAGCAATGGTAATCCCTACAAGTATGTACAGATCTTCTCAGGTATGCAGAACTACGATACAAACACCAATGAACACGTAATGACTCATGAAATTGGTCATGCGGTAGGATTAAGACATACAGATTGGTTTAGTCGCCAAAGCTGTGGACAAAGCGGAGAATCTGCAGGAGCAGATGGTGCAGTTCATATTCCAGGTACGCCTACAGGCTTTGATTCGAATTCTATTATGCTGGCCTGTTTTGGCGGAAATGAAGATGGAGAATTCGGATATTATGATACAGTTGCCCTAAACTACTTATACTAAAAACCAAACATTGGGCACTAAGGAAAGGCGGTTCATCCGCCTTTTTTTTATTTTATTCTGAAAAGGCTTTTTAGTTTTATAAAAAGAAATTATATTTGCACCCGCTTTGCAAAACAGTAGAGCACTATTTAAAAGGCCTCGTGGCGCAACTGAATAGCGCACTTGATTACGGCTCAAGAGGTTCCAGGTTTGAATCCTGGCGAGGTCACAAAAAACTGCAACTTTGGTTGCAGTTTTTTTTATGTCTTATCTAAAATAAAAAAAGCCCGGTTTTTCAACAGAGCTTCCTACCAGGGGGAATTATGATTAATCACTATAAATTCTTCGGTTAATATTTTTAATGACGTCTGCCTTGAAATTCTCAGTCTTCAGGCTATCTGGAATCTCAGTTTCTGGAAGTCCTAACAAAAGCATATGTTCTATAAGGTTTTGTTTTACGCATTTTTCGATCTCTCCCAGCTTTACTCGATAAGTAGATTTACGCACGAACATTTCATTATTATGAAAGATTTTGGTGGTAATGTCCAGATCAATTAATGGTCCTCTAATTCTTGAAGAAAGATAGTAATTGAATTTAGGTTCTTTAGCATCTATCAATGCCATTGCCCTGGGTGCGGGCGCGAAGATATCATCTCCCAGTTTCTTGAAGAGCATAGTAAGAAATTTTACAGGTTGGTCCTATAAATATAAAAAATTGCTTTCTCACCAATTAACGTTATTGTATTTTATTTGAACGCAAAAAGCTGTCTTTCAGATTTATAAAAATTTGATTATCACTAAGAATGCCAATCATCTATTGCAATCCCGGTGTTTTCTGCGATCTTTACAATTCAAATATTGTACATGGATTTCAAAAGATTGTTCTCTTTTCTACGGGAACTTAATAAGAATAATTCGAAAGAGTGGATGGACGAGCATCGTAAAGAATATCATCATATTCGTGACTCTTATATTTTATGGTTGAATGAACTGGATATTAAACTGGCTAATGTTGATGAAGATTATGCGCCTACCGAAGGTAGGAAAGCTATCAACAGGATTAATAATAACCTGATGTTTCACCCTAATAAGCCCATTTACAAAGATCATTTTGGCGCTGGTCTGGATGACAAGCCTGAAAAAGGAGATTTTTATATTCATATAGGGATCAATGGTAGCTTTGTGGCCGGTGGATTCTACCGTCCTAAAAAGTCCATACTTGATAGCATACGTTCAGCTATCGACTATAATGGTGATGAGTTTAAAGAGTTCATCGAAAAGGAATCATTTGTAAAAACATTCGGCGGACTCGTAGACGATGAAAAACTGAAGACCGCACCCAAAGGTTTTAGTAAGGATCATCAACATATCGAGCTGCTGCGGAATAAGACTTTTGCTGTTCAGGTTGACCTCACTCAAAAACAAATTTTGAAGAAGGATTTTCAGGAAATACTGGTAGAGATCTATAGGGAGATGCTACCTTTCCGAAATTATTTGAATAAAGCAATTACAGTTTGATCCATAAAATATGGAATTGAAGAATTATATACGCGAGATCGAGAACTTTCCGAAGGAAGGAATAGGATATAAAGATATTAGTCCGCTCTTGCTGGATCATGAGGCTATGAAAGAAGTTATTGCAAAGTTTGTAGCCAGACTTCCAGACGTAAGAATAGATAAAGTGGTAGGAATGGAGTCCAGGGGTTTCTTCTTTGCCAGTTTGCTGGCACAGGAGCTCAAAGCCGGGTTCGTTCCGGTTAGAAAGCCGGGTAAACTGCCTGCTAAAAAATTCAAACAGGAATACGACCTGGAGTATGGAAGTGATAGTCTTGAAATTCATCAGGATGCGATCAAGGAAGGCGAAAATGTGCTAATTCATGATGATGTTCTGGCAACCGGAGGTACGGCTCTGGCCACCTGCAATCTTGTGGAAAAATGCAAAGGCAATATTGTGCAGTGTAATTTTTTGATAGAACTGGATTTTCTCAAAGGCAGAGACCGGATTTCTAAATATGAGGTAGAGTCACTTATACATTATTAGTCCAGCGAGTTTTTAGTAACCCATAGTCGCCAACCGATAACAGCCATCTGGGCTTTCGAAGCTTTTTGTAGATCCAGTTCTTGCTTGGAGTAACTAGGTAAAAATTTCTTATTGAACTTAGCAAGCGCTTTGAAAACTGATTTCTTCATTAGATATAAGATATTTTTAGAAAGATACAAATTATTCAATTTCAGGGAAATAACATATTCGGTTGAAAATTGGTCATTTAAAGCGTCGCATGCTTAGACTTAAAGAAAGTAATTGCAATTCTTTGAATTCCTCTATCTTCGCAAAAAATATCATCTATGAGCGTTGTATTTCTAATTGTTGGCTTTGTCCTTTTGGTAATAGGAGGAGAGTTTTTAGTTCGAAGTTCTGTAGCAATATCACTAAAACTCAGTATTTCCAGGATGGTCGTAGGTCTTACGGTGGTTTCCTTTGCCACTTCAGCTCCAGAACTTTTAGTGAGTATTCAGGCAGCTATTGATGGATTTTCAGATATTTCTTTAGGTAATGTTATTGGTTCCAATATCGCTAATATTGGTTTGGTTCTGGGCTTAACAGCCATGGTTTCTCCATTAATGGTAGATCGTGATTTTTATAGGATCAACTGGCCAGTTATGATGTTATTCTCCATAGTACTTTACTTCTTTCTTCAAAGTGGAGAAGTATTGTCACGTATAGAAGGCGGGATTCTCTTGCTTGGACTTGTTGGATATATGTTTCTATTAATAAAGAGATCAAGAAGAAAAGATAATGTCGTAGCAGATGAAGTGGATCTGTCTCTACAGGATGTTCGAAGTATCAAATTAGGAATCTGGCTCTTAATCGGGATTCTTGCCTTATGGGGAGGATCAGAATTACTTGTAATGGGCGCAGTAGATCTTGCAACTCAGTTAGGGATTAGCGAACGGGTAGTATCCGTGACTATTATCGCTGTTGGAACCAGTGTTCCAGAACTGGCAGCTTCCCTTATCGCAGCAATGAAAAAGGAGAAAGCAATATCTCTAGGGAACTTAATTGGCTCCAATATTTTCAATATCGCTTCAGTTTTAGGTTTAACCGCTTTAA
>NZ_CAJWRQ010000030.1 GCF_913046405.1 uncultured Christiangramia sp. | reverse complement strand
AGAATAGAGATATTCTCATCGCCCAGAATACGGCGATTATAGCCATTAAGAAGGCTTATGACGCAAAAGGTATCAATATTCCATTCCCAATTAGAACAATTGATTTTACTAATAAACTGTCAGTCAATAAGGAATAAGAATTACAAATATTCAGACAAAAAAAACCGGCTAAATAGCCGGTTTTTTTGTTTTAATTCGAACTCTAGAACTTTAATCCCAAACTAAACTGTAACCTCGGACCTTCACTTCCAGCGAAGATGCTCGCCTTAGCCTGAATTGCATCTGCACTGTTTATCCAGAGTCCACCACCATAACTATCATGCCACTGGTTACTAGACTCATCATCCAACCACACTCGACCTAGATCGTAACCTCCGTAGATCCCGAGCTGGAAAGGCAGAAAGCTAGTAGATACGGTATCAAAGGAATACCTAAGATCTGCACCAGTACCAAAAGAGCTTTTTCCAGAATACCTCTCAAATCTATAACCTCTTAGTCCGCTATTCGCACCTAATTGAGCCGATTGATAAAATTCAAACTCATTCCCAATATTTATATGTGCTTCTGCTCTGGTCTTCAATACAAGTTTTCTATCCCTTGTCAGAGCATTATAAAAGCCCATATATGGTTTAAAATAACCAAATTGACGATCAATATCTGCTGTATTCAGTTTTGCGCCCAGGTTCAACTCAAAAAGCATCCCTCTGGTAGGAACCAGAACATCGTCATAACTTTCATATCTATACATAGCATCGAGACCTGCAAAATATTTTCTCTGAAAAATATCCTCTTCTGAATTGGTGAATACTTCAGATAAATAACGATTATCATTTTCGGTTACTTCAATAGACTCAAAACTTGCTGTGAATCCGAAAAAGCTACCAAATGGAGTTTTATTGACTAATGCAGCTTTTGCTGAAATTTCATTAATCCCTACCCTGTTATAATCCATTCCTAATTCATCTTCTGGGTTAACGGTCTCATTTCCGAAGCCAAAAAAGTTATCTGAATAATCCGGACTTTGGAAATTAGCTCCTAATTGCAAGTTGTATTTTCCAACGATATTTGCAAATTCCGCCTCATAACCTAACTCAAAACCATTTGTTGCAGAATGATATTCCGCAGAAACAGTATGCTGAGAGGTAAAAGGATTTCGCTTAAATTTATTGATAGCCTTCACATATTCCAACTGAAAATTGAAAGCGTCATCTGGATTATAGCTAAAATCAGGTAAGATAGATCCAGACGCAAAGGTTTTTTTATCCTTATCATACGTATTGATCTCGTAATTATCTGTAAGCCGAAGTTTAGCGTTGTCTAATTGATTTATAGTATTCGGCAGTGATTGATGATCATAAAGCTTTAATTTTGAACCATTTGTAATTGTGTATTCATCATTGTTCTGACCTCCAATCAATCGTACATATATCGCAGCCTTCCCCTCTCCATTCACAAAAATTTTGTCATCATCATCAAGTCCATAAACCCAGATCTCATTGGTCTCGTCTTTCTTATAGACTTTATCGCTTAAAATTTCAGCTCTTTCTCCTTCCTTATTACGAGTAATGGTCACCCTCGTATTTCCATCTATCAATCTTTCAATATCTATGAAATCATCTTTATCTGTTCCGGTTACGATCGCGAGATCAGCTAATTTTTCATAATATCTATTGGCTATATCAACTAAATTATCTCTCCTACCCTGTACATTTCTAATAAGTTCCTGAGTAGCCTCACCAGTGGTTTCCGAGGGTAAATTAGAAAATGCCTTCTGAATTGCTTCATCGGTTACATTTTCCTTTATGTACTCTGCCTGCTCTATCCACGTATTTTTGCCGGTATTTTGAAGTAGTGATCTATCTAACCCCATTGCTGCGATATTGAACCATTCAACATCTTTAATATCATCTCCATAAACAGCGAATTGATTGGCAAATCCTGTGATCGCTCTTAGTGTTCCAAAAAACGCTCCATCAAAATTGCTAAACACCTGGTCTCGATCCCTGGGAATAGCTTTAAAAATGTGTTTGTCACCTTCTTCAATTTCTGCCCATCTCCATTGATCCTGATGCCTGTCCCAATCACCAATAAGCATGTCAAATAAACGCGAGCGAACATATATAGACTCATCCAGTAAGTATTTTTCATCTCTACGCAGTCTTTCCAGCATGTCTGATGTACTTACAATATCATGATCTGGTTTCCCAAAAGACTTGTAGCCTTTCCAACCTTCTTCAGGTCTTTCAACGATCATATAGATATCATCACCATGCACAGAATTGTATTTTCCTAGTGCTTCCTGCTTAGGCAGGTAAAATATTTCAGGATTAGTATGATAAACTCCTGCAGCTTCGCTAAGCTCTGGAATTGCCATAAATCCGAATGGATGTGCGGCGGTATAGAAGTCTGTAAGCAAGTTTTCTGCTACCGTATTCTCTAATTTGTTTTCTACAGGCTGATTTTTAAAGGCTACACTCTGTAAAAATCTTAGTGCATCTTTTCGAACTCTTCTAATATTATATTCTCTTCCCTGTCTGTCTTTCACTCTAAGTGATACGGTTTGATGTCCGCCGCCTTCACGAACTACTTCTAATCCACCATAAAGTGTATCCAGATCTGCAGTTCTCAAAGTGATCTCTGTACCATAAAGTTCCCGATAGCGTTCACCCCAAACGGTTTCATGAACCGGACTTTTCTCTGTATCCTCTTCCCTGTAAATTGAAGTAGTATAAGTTTCAGGGAATTCATCTGGATAATCCTGAAGTTCGAATGGTACAGGAGTCTCCAAAACTTCAGTTTGATAAAGCAACTTAGGTTTGTTCTCCTGGTTTCCGTAGAAACTTACCCAGGAAGAACCGTCTTTAAAAACATCGAGTACCGCAAATCCCTGTCCTGGATACGCAAACAATCCATCATTACTCAAAGTTGCATAAGAAGCCTTTGAACCGGAACCTGAAACGATTTGCTTTACACTATCATGCTCAATGTATTGTAGGGAATGTTCGTGTCCCGAAGCAAAGATCACTCGCGAAGAACCTTGTGCAATGGTACTCAAACGTGTTGCCAGAGATTTATATCGATTGTTCTGAGCATCCTGAATAGACACACCACCAGTTGTTCTAATTAGTGTTGCTAATGACCCTAAAATTGGAAGAGGGATTTTCTTTTGAGAAGGATAAATATGCCTGTCGAAAGTATATTGCCCACCATGTACACCATTCGTATAGATTGGGTGGTGAAGTGCAATTACAATGGTTTTATTCTGATTCTTTTTGATCTCAGATTCTACTTCCAGGAACATTGCTTCCCGCGTTTTGATCTGCTCACAATTATCATTGATCTTGGGATTGTCGTTCCAATCTTCTAAATACCATTGAGAATCTATGACAATCATCTGGATATTATCAGAAACTTCAATAGACTCCATTCCACAGCCTATTTCAGGACTCCACACAAGAATATCTTCAAATTTCTCTTTCAAATAATCTTTCTGTCTATCAAGTCCTTCCAGCTTCTCATTGTACCAATCGTGATTTCCAGGTATAAAAACCACTTTCCCCTCGTAATTTTCGATTGCATCCAGCTGTGCGTCCAATCGATATTCAGCCTCTTCTCTTCCCGAAGAACCTTCAGCAGGCATCCCGTCTGGATAGATATTATCACCTAAGAAAATAGAAATATTTTCCGTTTTCTTTACTGAATCAAGGTATGATTTGAAGGCTAACAGACCTAGTGAAGAACCGCCCGGAGGCGAATAACCACCATCACCCAGCAGGTAAAATGATTTCTCAATCTCTTTATTAGAGGGATATCCAAAATCTGAAGTTGATTCTCCATCCCTGTATTTAGGCTCAAGACTGGCACAGGAAATGACCAGTAAAGTTGTAAGTATACCGGCGAAAAGTTTAACTTTTTTCATAGAAAACTGTGGTCATTATTTTTTGTAATTTGGTCCTTGGAATCAAAAATTCATGTATGAATAATCTCGTTGAGAAAGCTGAAAAATTTGTTGAAGATTTATTTAAAGAAAAGTTACCTAACACCTTTATTTATCATAACTACCAGCATACTCAGCGCGTGGTTAAAAGTACTAAAGAATTAATCGAGAATTCTGAAATTAATGTTAAAGACAAGGAGGCATTACTCCTTGCTGCATGGCTGCATGATACCGGTTATATCCATACATACAGAGGTCATGAAGACAAAAGCGCAGAGATCGCGGAAGAATTTCTTCTGAAGGAAAACGCTACTCAGGATCTTATAGATTTGGTTAAGCAATATATCCTGGTGACCAATTTCAGTAATATTCCAAAAACGCCAGGTGAGAAAATAATACGTGATGCCGATAGCTCTCATTTTGGTAAGGAATACTTTGAAGAAACCAGTGAATTCCTGCGACAGGAATTGGAAATGCATAATATCAAAAACTTCACTAATGCGGAGTGGCTTGAGGAGAACATTTATGTTTTTACTGAAAAGCACACCTACTATACAGATTATGCCCTGCAGGAATGGAACCCAAAAAAGGAAGAAAATTTACTGGAGCTTATAGAAGACAAGAATAAGCAGGAAAAGAAATTAAAGAAAGAAGAGCATAAAGCCCGAATGAAGGCCAAATATAAGAATGAAAACCCGGAGAGAAGTATTCAGACGCTGTTCAGGGTTACTCTTCGAAATCATATAAAACTGAGTGACATTGCCGATACTAAGGCCAACATTTTACTTTCGGTAAATGCGATCATCATTTCACTGGCACTTGCCAACCTGATCCCCAAACTGGAAGCAGAGTCCAACAAACATTTACTTATTCCAAGTTTAGTACTAGTACTTTTCAGTGTTGCGTCAATCATTCTTTCGATTCTTTCTACACGGCCAAATGTTACAACCGGAGAGTTTACTAAAGAACAGGTTAAAAACCGGAACGTGAATCTCTTATTCTTCGGAAACTACCATAAGATGCCTTTTGATCAATTCAAATGGGGTATGAACCAGTTGATCAAGGATAAGGATTACGTATACGAAATGTTGATGCTGGATCTTCATCTTTTAGGTAAGGTCTTACATAGAAAGTATTTCCTACTTAGAATGACCTATACGGTATTTATGTTAGGAATTATTATTTCTGTAATCGCTTTTATAATGGCTTTCTACCTAATGTAGTTCTTCCATTAAATCTTCATAATTGATCGTCCTTTCCGGATGGTTGGAATCGGGTGAATATAATATGTTCACCCTTATTGCTTTAAGTCCTACCACTCCCTGTACATCTTCCAGTTCTAACAGTTCAACATTATCACCAAAGTAATTTTTTGCCTGTAGGTACTTGATATACTGTAAATACTCTCGCTCATCACTTGCCTGAGAGTAAACGATTGTAAGTTTTCCTTTTTGAGTTACACGCTCCTCTGTACCTTTTACAAAAGCCTTGTCGATTCGTTTTTTAATGATTTCATAACGAGCATTATAAGTTCCGTCTACATCGAACTTTTTCTCATCCATTCTGTATCTTATAGACATGGTGCTATTAAAAACCAGGATTAACGAAGCCGCTTCCAGCATCACCGGAGTTCTTTCCTGTAATTGATAGAACCTGTTCTCCATTTCGCACATCGTACTCAACTGCCACAATCTCAGGTTGAATAAGTAAACTTTGTTGAATGGCCGCTTGTTAGCCATAGATGCGCCTATATACATGTTGTGATCTACACCATCAGTTTTATATCGCTCAAAGTAATGCGGATAAATATTCTGCGCCTGTACCTGTCGCTTATCGATATAGCGCGACATGGTGCGGTTTATTTGTTGTACTGTCTCGTCATATTTTTTTCGGTGATTATAGACTAAACCGGTTTCAGGATTCAGCATGCTGGTATACTTTTCAACGAGTTCCCTGATTTCTTCAGACTGCTTTTTTAGATGGCTCATCAAAGGATTCACTTCTTTCTTCAGCAGATTAAAAACTTTCTGTTCACTGCTGGCATTCAGTCTATCCTGTAGCTCTTCTTTGAAGTCTGAAACACGGTACTTGACCTGATCATAAATTGGAAGTTCTTCAATTTTGTAAGCTTTATCGATGATGTTCATGATAATCTCCAACTGATCCATTAGATCACGTTTGATTGCATCATTCCTGGCTTCAGAAGAAGCAACGATGTCAATCTGGCCATACAATGGAAAAACGTCCTTGAAGGTAATATCCTTAAAAGAAGCAAGTCCGTCCTTATCCAGATCCTTGATAAACTTTTTGGCTTCTCTTTCGAACACCCAAAGAACACTTGGATGGATAGAAGTACACTCACTTTGAATTACTGCTTTAATCCTATTTTCGAAATCGTTGCGGTTTCTCTCGACCGTAGTCACGATATAAGGCAGTATATCGTCTAGCTTTATAGCATTGATACTATTTAATTCATTCTTCCTGCTGGACGCCAATTCTAAAATCCCCAGGAGTTTACCATTCTTAGCAACTGGAGCTAAGAGACAACTTTTCACATCGTTCTTAATCAGATTCTTAGACAGCAGGTTGTCGTTTTTACTTGCATAAGAGTCTACATTGGAAATAGTGAAGTATGCATTATCATCTATTAGGGTTTTAAAACCTTTTTCACAAATACCCGACTCACAATCATTGATTAGAACTTCGTCCAGAATAAAACTCTGAGTCTCTTTGTTATCCATTCTTTCAAAAACCATTTCCTTTTTGTTGAAAACAGTGAAACCAACCCGAAGGTCTGAAATGTTATAAATCGAACGGAATATCTCCTGTAGTTTAGCCAACTCCTCCTCTTCGTTCACTTCTTCGAAAAGCAGGGTAGTCTTTAATTCTGAAATGGCATCATCTATAGTAACATCGGTTAAATTAACGATGGTAAAACCTTTGAAAACATAACTATGTGGTGGAATCTTTTCCTTCCAGAGTTCGATATCATCCACATTTTGCAATAGAATATCTACATCTTTCTGGGTGATTTCCGGTGCATCATCTTTACGAATAATGTCGACAAAATCAGCGTTCATAGATATCCTGTAATGACGTTTTATTCCGTCTTCATCCGGAATATCATAGTAAAGTGGTCTGGAAATATCTATTTTGTATCCGTAGGATTTCAGTATTTGTATACTTGAAAAGATATAAATAAGCTCCTCATCCATATTCCGGAACATCAACTTAAAATCTTTTCCAGCATTCTTCAGAATAGCTTTCAATCTTTTGGAAATATTGAAGAGAATATTATGGAATGGAACCGCTGCAGCTTTGATCTCATTATTAGATAAAATGTTCGGAAACAGATCATCCAGCAAGATATTAATGGGAGCGTGATATTTCTTTAAAAGTTTTGGGTCTGAAAAACCTTCAGATAATTCCGGGAATTGACTAACATGGTCAAGCATTTTTTGCATGTACTCCCTGGAAATCTCACTTTCTATCTCATCAAGCTCTTTTTGATACTCTTCGATCACTTTGTGAAAGCTAATCTGAATATCAAATGGAAAATCTTTTAATTGCTGCAACATAACCTGATAATTTAAGGTAAAATTAAATGTAAATGTAGCCTTGAAAGAGCAACGCCTTGAAATTAACATTTATTTATAAGAACGCTATCAGAATGAAGCTTGAGTTCATTATTTTTGCAGAAATAGACATAAAAAATGAAGAAATTCTTATTCTTATTTAGCTCCGTAATTTTCCTATTAACTGGATGTGGAGAAGATAAAGGTTATTATTTAAGTGGTGATGTAAAAGGTGTTGAAAACGGGACTAAAATCTATATCTCAGAACTGGATGGAAAAACGCGTTCTCCGAAGGCAAAAGATACAGCCATTGTTCAGGACGAGAAATTTGAATTGGATATGGAAGAAATGGATCTTCCTGCTCTTAGTTTTTTACGTATCGAAGGAGTGAATGGAAATCTTGTATTTATTGCTGAAAACGAAAAACTGAAATTCAACATCAATAAAGACAGTATTCGTAATTCACGTGTGAGCGGCGGACAGGAAAACGAAGCGCTTTACGAATATCTCGATCATATGAAAGAGATGAACCGTAAGATCGGGAAAATGCAGAAGGAAGCAAGAACTGCGATGATACAGAAGGATACTGCAAAACTGAAGAGTATTCAGGCAACGGAAACCGAGCTTAAGGACAATGACCGGAAAGCGAAAGAAGAGATTTTCAGTCGAAATACAGATACATTTCTTGCTGTGACTCTACTTGCAGATATGTTGAGCTCTAAGAGTCATAGCTCCAAGGAAGTTCGCGATATGTTTAGTGAAGTTTCAGATCGTATCAAGCAAACTGATATGGCAAAAGATCTGAAGAGTGAATTAGAGAAGATGAAAAATGCTGAAACGGGATCTAAGGCACCAGATTTTGAAGCTCCTACACCAGATGGCGAAATGCTTGCACTTTCTGATCGCATGGGCCAGGTTACAGTAGTAGATTTCTGGGCAGCGTGGTGTAAGCCTTGTAGAATCGAAAATCCAAACCTGGTTAATACTTACAACAAATACAAAGATAAAGGCTTAAATATCATTAGCGTGAGTCTTGACCGACCTGGACAGAAAGACCGATGGGTACAAGCTATAAAAGATGATAAACTTGAACAATGGGATCATGTTTCTAATCTTCAGTTCTGGCAGGATCCCGTAGCAAGGTTATACGGAATCACAGCAATCCCGGCGACTTATATTCTTGATAAAGACGGAATCATTGTAGCGAAGAATCTACGTGGTGATGCCTTAGCTGAAAAGATTGGTGAACTACTGAATTAATTCTTTCTACTTAGAAAGATACCCGGTTCTCTGAAGAAAGAACAATATTACGATAGGCACAGCTAATAAAATGACCATTAGCAGGTGACTTTCCAGCACCCAGGGAGCCAGAATCATCGTTAAGATATATCCACCGGTAGCACCACCAAAATGCGCATCATGACCAATATTATCTGTTCTGCGCTTCATCCCGTAAATAGTATAGAGTAAATATCCTATTCCGAAGATGTAAGCGGGAACAGGTATGATAAAGAACAAACCAAGCGTCATATCTGGTTGTAGTAGTATGGCAGAATATAAAATTCCCATGACCGCACCACTGGCACCTACGGCCGTATAATAAGGATCATTTTTATGGAAATAATAGGATAATAAATTCCCCAGTAACAGACTTCCAAGATAGATAATAAGGAAAGCTACAGAGCCTAATTGCCAGATCACCACATTTGCAAAGAAATAGAGTGTTAGCATATTTACAAAAAGGTGGCTTGTATCTACATGGAGGAATCCCGATGTGAATATTTGAAATTTAGAACCTCTTTGAATATCTGAAGTACTGAACTTGTACTTATTGAAGAAGGTCTCATCGCTAAAACCTTTAAAAGAAATTAATGCATTTGCCGCTATGATCACCAGCGTGACCAGGCTCAATTCTCCCATTTTTACTAAAGTTTAATTTCAAATATACCATATATTTGCGGAAAGATTTTTTATGCAAGGATTAGTTTTCTGGCTTGTTTATCCCCTACTCTGGCTTATATCCATTCTTCCGTTTCGTATTTTCTATATATTCTCAGACTTTACATATTTCCTGGTTTTTAGGGTCATAGGCTATCGAAGAAGTACTGTACAAAAGAACCTGAAATTGGTGTTTCCTGATAAGCCTTCCGAAGAATTGATACGTATAGAAAAAGTTTTCTACAGGCATATGTGTGACATGTTTCTGGAAATGATCAAAAGCATCTCTATTAGTAACGAGGAAATACAAAAGCGCTTCAAATTCACTAATCTTGAAGTTTTAAGAGATATTGAAAGCAGAAACAAGAGTATCGTCCTGATGTGCGCACATTATGCTAGTTATGAATGGATTATCGCGCTACAACTCTACGGACTCAAATATAAATCCTTCGGAATCTATAAAAAAATACGGAACAGGTATTTTGATGATATGGTTCGCAAGATACGTAGTAAGCTTGGTGTAGAGCTTGTAAATACTCACAAAGCGACCAAGAGAATTATTCAAAATGAGCGAGAAGGATTGCGAGGTATTTACGCTATGATCGCCGACCAATCCCCAAGACTTCAGCGTTCTAATCTATGGATGAAGTTTATGGGTATTTCTGTTCCTGTTTTTGAAGGTTCTGAAAAACTGGCTCGTGGTCTGGATCTTAATGTCATCTACCTACATGTAGATAAAACCGGTAGAGGATTTTATGAAGCTACGCTGGTTCCTATAACTGAAAATGCCCCGGAAGAACCGGAGCATTTTATTACTCAAAAGTTTTTTGAACTTCTCGAAAAGCAAATTCGTGAGAAACCGGAGTACTATCTCTGGACGCATAAACGCTGGAAACATAGAAATGAACCTGTTCCAGAAGGTGCTACCAGAGTCAGTTAAGCTATGATCTGCTCAATTTCAGATATCATCTTCTGCGCCAGCTCATCTGCTTCCTGTTGAGATTTTGCTTCAGTATAGATCCTGATAATTGGCTCTGTATTGGATTTTCTTAAATGTACCCAATTCTCCGTAAAATCGATCTTTACTCCGTCTACTGTAGAAATCTCTTCTGAAGCGTGTCTTTTTTCAACCGCTTTCAAAACACCATCCACATCCAGATCTGGAGTAAGCTGAATTTTATTCTTACTCATATAGTAAGAAGGATAACTCGCTCTTATTGCAGAAACCGTCTCTTTCTTTTCTGCCAGATACGTAAGAAACAAAGCCGTTCCAACTAGGCTATCTCTACCATAATGTGCTTCCGGATAGATGATTCCGCCGTTACCTTCACCACCTATGATCGCGTTTGAATCTTTCATAAGCTGAACCACGTTCACTTCACCAACTGCACTAGCATTATACTCTCCATTATGTTTCTCTGTAATATCTCTTAAAGCTCTGGACGAGCTAAGGTTACTAACAGTGTTTCCGGGAGTTTTAGATAAAACATAATCTGAACAAGCGACCAATGTATATTCCTCACCAAACATTTCACCGTTTTCATCTATAAAAGCAAGACGATCTACATCTGGATCTACTACAATTCCAAGATCTGCCTTCTCCTTTTTCATTAATTCACAGATATCGGTTAGATGCTCTTTTAACGGTTCTGGATTATGTGGGAAATGCCCGTTTGGCTCACAGTATAATTCGATCACCTCCACACCCATTCTCTTCAGCAGCGCTGGAATAGCAATTCCTCCTGTAGAATTTACTGCATCCACAGCTACTTTAAATTTTGCTGAAGATACTTTATCAGCATCAACAAGTTTAAGTTTCAAAACTTCTTCAATATGTCTGTCGATATAATCATCGATCACGGTAATTTTCCCAAGATCATCCACTTCAGCAAAATCAAAATTTTCACTTTCTGCTATTTCAAGAATCAGGGCTCCGGCTTCTCCGTCAAGAAATTCTCCTTTACTATTCAATAGTTTTAAAGCGTTCCATTGTTTAGGATTATGGCTGGCAGTAAGTATTATTCCTCCATCAGAATTTTCCAAGGGAACCGCGACTTCTACTGTTGGAGTCGTAGACAAGCCTAGATCGATCACATCGATTCCCAGACCAGTCAGGGTATTCATGGTTAGTTCCTGGATCATTTTTCCAGATATTCTCGCATCTCTTCCAACCGCAACCTTAAGGTTCTTTTTAGTTGAGTTATTTTTTAACCACGTACCATAAGCTGCGGCAAATTTCACTGTATCTAAGGGAGTTAAATTATTGCCGGTTTTCCCGCCAATGGTTCCTCTTATCCCTGAAATTGATTTTATTAATGTCATTATTAGTTATTTATAGGTCCTGATAAGACCTGTAAGAAATTTTACCAAATATAATTGTGTCACCCCGTACTTTCCAAAACTTAACAAATATTAACCCTGACCCTGTTTAATTCGTATATTCCCGCATGAACTTTCTGGCACATATTTATCTATCTGGTGATGAGGACCTGGTTAAAATCGGCAATCTTATGGCAGATTCTATCAAAGGGAAAAAATATCGCAAATATGGCCCTCAAATTCAGAAAGGTATAATTCTACATCGCGCCATCGACTTTTATACTGATACCCATCCGGTTTTCAAAGAAAGTAGTCATCGATTGTCTGAAAGATACCGGCATTATAGCGGTATCATCGTAGACATTTTTTATGATCATTACCTTGCGGCGAACTGGAAAGACTATTGTGATATACCATTGGAGGAATATACCATACAGTTCTATGAGCTACTGAAGCTTAATTACGAGGTTCTACCATCAAATGTCAAGAATTTTCTCCCATATATGATTGAACAAAACTGGCTTTTGAGTTATGCCTCTATAGATGGAATTCAAAGTGTTTTGAATGGTATGAATAAAAGAACGAAGCTAAAATCTGGTATGGATCAGGCTACAGATGAATTAAAGTTACATTATGATGAATTTGGAAATGAGTTTAGGCAATTTTTCGAGGATGTACAGCGCTTTTCAGATCAAAAACTGGAAGAAATAAGTTCTGAAAAATAAAAAGCCCGACATCATATCGGGCTTTTCTTTTAATAAGTATCGTCTTTTTATTTAACGAATCTCCATCTTCCATTAATTAACTCAACTTCCCTTAGGTTTTTACCTTTTTCAACATACCATTTATCATTATTTCTCAAAACCATTACAACTTCTATAACGTACCATTCCCCATTAATATATTCCGGCTCTGGATTCGTTGGCTCAGGCTCTGTAGGCTCTGGTTCGGTTGGTTCTGGCTCTGTAGGTGCCGGCTCCTCTTCTCCTGGATACTTCACTTCAATACCTTCCTGATCACCGCTGGAAAGCACAGAACGCTGAACAGAATACAATGATCCATCTTTTCGGGTGATCGTAGGCTGTCCATTGGCAGAAAATGAATAAGGACTATACATCATAATTGATCCAAGATCCAGACCAGCAGTATAATCTGCACCATCATAACCGGCCTCTACATAAGTATAGAAATTATGTTCTCTTCCTGAAAGGATATTATAAAAATTTACCGTAATGGTTTGATCCCTGTCTGCTCTACTCTGTTCATGCCATAATCCAACGGCATGACCAATCTCGTGAATCGTGTTTCCAGTTGAACAACCATCAGCCAGAGTAATTGGTTGTCTACCTCCTACCATTCCCACATAAGAAGAACATCCTCCTCCGGGAGTGAAATAGACATAATTAGCTTCTGAAAATCGTTGCACAAATTTTACAGCAGTATTGCTTTCCCAATGCGCAATAGCATCTGATACTCTCTGTTGATTAGGTAATGCAGGATCTATATCATAATAAACCACATTTTCAGGCCAGAAGAATTTTGTACGACCAACACTTTTATCCGTAATAAGTACATCTTCATCGGCGTTTAAAACCAAATCAAATGGAGTTTTAGAAATATTTTCTTCTGAAAGAAAAATATCTCCCTGGTATACATACTTACCATTTAGTTCTTCTACTGCAAGTTTTCTACCAGCAAAATAAATATCAGAAACGGTTCCAGATTCATTCGGAAATGCGATTTCTGTAAACTCATCATTCTGGAAGGAAGTAATTTCGTTCGTACCTGTACTAGAATCATCGTAATTCTCTTCGCTACAGGCGATAAAAGCCAATAACGGAAAAGCTAAAATTTTAGGTTTTTCATAAGTAGGTTAATTAGTAAATTTATAAGTCTGAATATGATTTGGATTTAATTCAGACAACTTGAAATTAATCAAGGGAAAATCATCGAAAATTCAAACTCTCGAACTTTCGATGATTAAACTAAAATTATTGAAGTGGGTTTGTATTAAGCAAAATACCAGACACCTTCTATCAGCTCAACTCGTTTCCAACCGTACCAGCCCATATTGTAATACCATTGATCGTAATATCTCAAAACTGTAAGACCTTCGATAGTGTAGTAATCCCCGTTTATATAGTTCTGAGTTGGTTTCTCTTCCCCACCATTAGATGATGGATACATTGCATTGATCCCTGTAACATCACCATTTGAAAGCTGAGATCTTTGAACACTATACGTATTACCATCAGTCTTAGTGATCGTAGGTTGACCGTTTTTAGAAAATGCGTATGGACTATACATCATGATAGAGCCAAAATCTAAATTGGTGGTAAACTCATCACCATCAAAGTTATTCTCCTGGTAAGTCTGGAAATTGTATTCTCTACCGGTTTGAATATTTTCAAAGTTGATAGTAATATGCTTATCTCTATCCACTCGGCTTTGTTCGTGCCACAGGCCAATGGCATGTCCAATTTCATGAATGGTGTTTCCAGTGGAACAGGCATCGGCTAGAGTAATATTCTGCTTCCCGCCAACTTTTCCAACATAAGAAGAACAACCTGATCCCGGAGTGAAATAAATATAGTCTGACTGACCAGATCTTTTCACGAATTCAAGATTAGTGTTTGCTTCCCAATGACTAATAGCATCAAAGACGCGATCCTGGTTGCCTAGCCTGGAATCAATTTCGTAGTAAACTGTATTATCTTCCCAGTAAGCTGAAGTTCTACCAACACTTTTAGCTTGAGATACATCATCGCCTTTTTCTAAAACTAAATTTACAGGGCTTTTAGAAGCTTTACCCTTGGGAATCATTATATCCCCTTCAAAAATATAATTACCGTTGACATTTTCTACAGCCATTTTAATACCTGTATAATAAACATCGGTAGCAGTTCCTTTAGAATCTGGAAATGCAATCTCGGTAATATCATCTTTTGATTCTGTTGAAGTGATCTGGGTTTCATTTTCAGCAGTTGCAAGTTCTGAAGTTGAATCCTCGCTACAGCTTATCATTGCAAAAGCTGATAGCAGGAGTAAACTCTTTAATTTTGTCATAAGTAGGTCTTTTTTTAAAATTTAATAGTTAATAATACACTCTGGGTTTAGCAATTCTCATTCCATAAAAATTAACTAATAATTTAGTTAATTTTTTAACAATCTAATTCTTACAAAATGCTTAGAATAAGTCATTTTCAATTTATTCTAATGTTAGCGTTTCAGCTTTATCAGGAAATCATTTAACTGATAAAACCCTGATTAATGCAACGTATCCCAGTTACTATGTACGTGGATTCCTTCATACAGTTAACTGATTTACAATCGTTAACATATATATTTTTTTAATACCTCTACAAAAAAAAACTGTCTGGATTTCTCCAGACAGCCTTACACACACTCCACAGGAGTGGGTAAAAAACCCGCAAATTAGTCACCCCCCGGTTAATTAATCATGCGGGTCTTTTTAAGAATTAATTCACAGAGACTTCGCATATATCGAATTCCACTTTCAAGTAAAGATTAGTTCCATTATAACCTGGTAAGATTATATTCTCATTGTCAGTTTGACCAGGATCTATTTCTGTTCTTGAAATAACTACAGGATCACTTCCATCTGCGTTTATACTCGCAGAAATAGTATAGCCGTTAACAGCATATGGAGAGCCCTGCTCCAAATTGATGGCAGCTGCAACACCACCCTCTATAGGACTCAACTGAATTGAACCAATTTCCAAATCTTGATTTAAACCATCCAAAGTAGAGGCTTCAGCAAAGATCCTTATAGGTAAAGTAAAGTCCGCAGGTATTACAAGACCAAAACCTTCTACAAGATCTTCACGTCCCCAGGTTGCAGTTCCACAATCAGGTCCTCCTATATCTACAGGACAACCGTCTTCATCTACTGTAGTACCAGTTGGAGTTTCTTCACATAAATCATCATTATCATAAACCCCATCTCCGTCTGAATCTGGACATCCAACTTCATTCACAACTGCTCCGGCTGGTGTATTAGCACACTGGTCTATATCATTAGTAACACCATCACCATCAAGGTCATTATTTCCGGTATCTCCTCCACCAGAACCATCTCCGGTCAAGGCACCTTCACATTCACCAATAAGCAGGTGATAATATTCGTTTGTTGTACCATCTCCATTGAGTAATGACTTAACCATGTTCCATGATAAAGTTATCCCCTGGATTGGTGAGTTATCAATGTCACCAGTACCATCCCAATCTTGCGGGTACAGTACCATGTACAAGTAAGGTTCGTTGTCACCAAGATTAGCAGGTGGACCTGGAACTACAAGACAAAGTGGATCTGCGTAATACTGATCATCCCCGTAATCTCCAGTTGAAGCCATAGCTGAACTTTCGGTATGATCATAGAGTTGAATACCAGATGCATTCTCTCCAAAGTATAGATCAATACTATAATCAGCTACATAATGTCTTCCATCTTCATCACAGTAGTTTACAAAAAGACATAAAGGATAAATAACCTCAGGAAGTATATCAAAAAATACATATCCATACTCATTTACCATTCTTCTATCAAAACATAGAACTTCTACATCAATGTATGGTTTAGTACCATCTTCAACAGTAAAATCGAAAGGCAGTGCCTGGTCTACATATCCATCGAAATCACCATCAGACTCTTTTGGAGCTACCCAGATCAAGTTTCCGGTAGAATCAGGATCACCATCATAGACCATAAAACCGTCCAGGCTAATTGTCACCTGTCCATTGTTAGGAACTAATATTTTAAGATCTTCGGAATAGTCGGTAAAATATCCATTTGCATCCTTTAGAATTGATACATCTGTCTGGTAACTGTTTCCACCGTAGCTAAAATCTATTCTTGCTACAGCTGGTTCAGCATCAGAACAATCAGGAATCGTATTGAAATGATCCTTGCTTATGCTTTGAGCCGCTCGATCTACCAGATCATTGAGCGAAGCTCCAAACGTAATTTCTACTGCCTGAAGTTCTGCGTCATCTAGTACCTCAGAACTTTCATCCTTACTACAGGATGTAAACATCATAGCGAACACGGCTACCAATGCTATATATTTATTAATAAATTTCATCATTTATATATTTGGTTAATATTTTATTTAAAAAATCCCATCCTGGAGTCAATCAAAAACTTTCCAGGATGGAATAATTTTTATCTAATAACAAGCTACTCCATGAACAATTATCCAAAAACTGGAATCGTCACTCGTACGATCTAGAGTGAAATCTAAATCACCTGTACTTACCTCATCATTTCTGTTATACTGGCCTGGACTTTTTGCTGTATTTCCAGGGTTATCTTCGCTTAAGTAAACGTGAAGATCATCCAAACTAACTCCTGACTCAAGATCGATATCAAAATTCACCTCGTCTCCATCAACAGTAATCGTTACAGTTCCTACAAGTTCCCCTTTGCTAGTATCGTTTTGACCAGCTCCAGCCCAGAAATTAAAAGTTTTACTGTTGCCATCGATAGTGGTATCGAAGTTTTCAGCCCATCCCCAACGATTACCATTTGAAATGTCATTGATCTGTGTATCACCAAACATAAATGCTGTTTCACAAGTATCACCTCCATCATCTTCCGGGCAACCATCATTATCTGCTGGACCCTGTGTATCTGGACACTCATCTTCACAATCTACTACACCATCATTATCAGTATCAGTAGTACAGTCATCCACTGGACAACCAAAATTATCAGCTGTTCCAGCTTCATTAGGACACTGATCACAGTCTCCGAATAATCCATCACCGTCCAGGTCCTCTCCAGTACATTCATCATCTGGACATCCAAAATTCTCAACGCTACCCGGAACTTCTGGACATTCGTCATCAACATCTGGCACACAATCTCCATCCATATCTCCTTGAGTTGGCACACCAGGACAATCACCTATTGGTGGTTCGCAACCTATAAACAGGTGTATATAGTCTACAGATTCACCATCAGCGCCTAATAATTCATCAACATCATTCCAGTTTAGACCAACTTCTGCTAATGGCGTATTATCTATATCACCATAGGAATCTGTCCAGTCTAAAGGTGTAACCGTATAGAAAAGATATTCAGTAGTAGGATCATCAAAAGGAGATTCTGGTACTACTAAACAAAGAGGGTCTGCAAAATATTCTCCATTAGTTTCACCAGTTGTTGGTGTTTGTGCTGTAGAATAAAGTTTTATACGCTCGTCGCCATTATCATAATAAAGATCTACGCTATAGTTACCTACATAATGTCTACCATTTACGCTTGGGCAATAGTTTGCGAAGAAGCATAATGGATATAGTTTTCCAGGTACCAGATCAAAGAAAGGATAGCCATATTCATTGACCATTCTGCGATCAAAACATAAAACTTCAATGTCGATATAAGGTTTAGTACCATCACGAACTTCAAAAGTAAATGGCAATGGATTATCTACATACCCATCAAACTGTCCGGGTGTAGTCTCTATTGGAGCTACCCAAATTAGCTCACCATCATCATCTGGATCACCGTCATAAACTCGAAAACCATTTAAAGTCACGGTTACAGAACTATTATTAGCTACTGGTATTTTTAGATCTTCTGAATATGCTGTATAGAAGTCTGATCCATCATTCAGGATATCCACATCTACGTCATAATTAGTACCTCCATAACTGAAGGCTATACTAGCTACCGCTGGAAGTGCATCTGAACAATCAGGAATTTGGTTAAAATGATCTTTGTTTACGCTCATGGCACGGTTTGCCAGATCATTTAATAAAGCTCCAAATTGTAAGTCTACAGACTGAACATCTGTGCCCGTTTCAGAGGAAGATTGATCTTCCTGGCTACATGACATCACCAGCAACGCTAACATTGCTAACAATCCCATACAAATTTTAAAATGTTTCATTTATGTTGTGTTTTAAGTTGATTAAAAAAACAGGGGACACTTATTTCAAGTGTCCCCTTTATATTATTGAACTAGAGAAAGTTCTCCACAAGCTACTGGTAAAGTAGCATTGCCATCAAGACCATGAATTACGATCACGTTCTTATCAAGAGATGTGAGATTTTCCATTTCGTCGGCTGAGAGTGTGAAAACTCTTTCGTAGATATAATTTCCATTTGCATCGGCAACAGGGAATTGATCTTCAGAAACAGATAGCCCCAGTTGAACAGGACCATAAACAAGACCTCCTTCTTCAAGAGTTAAAATTCCGTCAGCACCAGCATCTTCCATAGTTGGACAGGTTGCATCCTGTTGAACTCCCTGTACAGGAGCAAATCCATGAATATGCTGTAGATGACTCATTCCTGCAGTAGTATTAGTAGCAAGTACGGTTACATCAAATTTATTTCCTGTTTTTGCAACAGAAGCCAAGGCTATAACACCAGAATCATTTAATTCTTTAGCACAAGTCTTATAAACCATGGTATCGTCACGAGGATCATCAAAGATTTGTGGATCATCAGACTCTCCACAACCTTCAAAGAAGTGGTAGTATTCCAGGTTATCATCGCCATCAAAAAATGTTCTAATTTCCAGATCTGTTAGAATTGCAGTTCTAATTAATTCTCCTTCATTAGCATCATAGTCAGGACCATCTTGAATTCTAATTTCAATACGATATCTATCGGTTTCGTCTAATCTATCTGGTAACACGATACATAATGGGTCTGCAGAATACTGTCCGTCTTCTTCAACGATCATATTTTCTATACCTCCATCATAAAGATCTACAAGATTATTACCGTTTTCATCCACTGTCCATACATTCACGCTATAAGAAGCAAGGTAGTGTCTACCAGATGGAGGACAGAAGTTTCCAAAAATACAGAAGTTGATTAGTTCAGTATTTTCAAGTTCAAAGAATACATATCCATATTCATTTACCATACGTCTATCATAACACAGAACTTCTATATCAATGTATGGTTTCGTACCGTCTCGAACATCAAAATCGAATGGTAGAGGATTATCTACATATCCATCAAACTGACCTTCTTCAGAAGATTTAGGCGCGATCCAGATAATATCTCCATCTGTATCAGGATCTCCATCATACACCATAAAACCAGTTAAAGTAACGGTAGTCGTACCGTTATTTGCTACTGGGATTTTTAATGCTTCAGAGTAATCTGTGAAATATGCAGTTCCATCAAACAGAATATCTACATCTGTTGAATAATTCTGCCCTCCATAGGAAAATTCGATCCTTGCTACTGCAGGTGTAGCATCTGAACAGGTTGGAATCTGGTTAAAATGGTCTTTATTCACCTGCACGGCCCGGTTTACCAGTTCGTCAAGTGATGCTCCAAAAGTGATCTCAACAAATGCAGAATCTTCACCTGGATTCATTTTTTCGTTTTCATCTTTGCTACATCCGGTGATCACTAAAGCACACATCGATAAAATAGCGAGGTATAAATTAAATTTTTTCATGATTAAAAAGTTTTGGTTAATAAATTTTCGAATGGTTAATAAATGTCTGGTCCAAGGAACGATACATGTTCGTGGATAAAGGTTCTTAAGATTTGATCTTACGAGTTTTCCGGTTCAGATTGAACCAGGTGGGAGTGACTATCTACTTCATGATTAAAAAGTTTTGGTTAATAAATTTTCGAATGGTTAATAAATAATATTTGTTATCTCAAATGAGATGATTCTTTTCAATTTATTAAGTAAGGATCGGGGGCGATCTTAGTGTAGGAAAGATTTTGTGAAGATGGGGGCAACCTCTTTTAGAAATCTATGTAAATATATGTTATTGTATTCCACATTTTTATAGGGGAAATCCCCTATTATTTATCTTAAAACATCTCTTTAACAATGCTTTAAGATTTCGGTATTTCAACCAGGTTGTGATTGATAGCGTAAATAATGCTTTCAAGGATCGTATCTGAATTTGTTCTTTTTATAATACTTGATCTGTGCTTCTCTATTGTTTTAGGGCTTATAAATAGTGCTTCTGAAATCTCCTTGGTCTTATAGCCCTTACATAATAGGGTAATGATCTCTTTTTCTCTTCTCGTGAAATTCTCCTCTTCCATACATTTAACCATTGAAAGAGAATTTTCAACTTCTGTAGCAGTAGATCCCACGTTGTCTCGAAGACAATATTCATCACCCATAAAATCAATCAGCATTATATAGGTATCCTGAATTTTCGGAGTTAGTTTTGAAAGCGTGATACGTGCATTCCTAAGTTTCTGACTCGTGATCCTGAGAGTGGTTTCAGTTGTAGCATGCATATGCTTACCTTTGGCAAATTTGCGCAAACATTCCCGTATGGTATTCTTAGTTTCCGGTCTAACAATATCTGTAATATCCAGCATTTCTTCACTTGTCCTGAATGTATTTATTGCGACATCATTCATATTAACTATCTGGTCTTTCTCCAGAAGCAGCACGGGTTGATTCATCAGGTGAAAAAGACCCATAAAGCATTCATGCCAGTAATTAAGTTTAAGTTGCTCTGCAGTGCGAGCAATTCTAGAAACCAATTGCTCTAAACCGGTGGCAGTAGAATGATACTCATCTACAAGATCTTTGTATCGTTTTGCCATCATCTTTATTTCCAACGGACTTCCATAGATTGCAAGATGGGCTCTTTTTAGAAAGTGGGTTGCTTTAAAGTTTTTCAGATTCTTAAAATCTGAAGGTTTACGATAGGAAGTTTTGTCGAAAACAATCGTATCTGGTAATAAATTGAGAACCCTGTGATAAGCTACGTGAATAGATCCTTCTATGGAAACATCAAACATAGTGCTCAAACCCTGAACAAGTTCCTGGATAAGCAATTCATTCTTACTTACAATAAGTAATTGTTTCTTTTGCATTTTATCTCAAACATTAAATAAATATAAACAAGCTCCAATTGTAACTAAGTGGGGTTACAGTTACACTTAAAATAGATCATGAACAGATCGGGAACGTTTTTAGGGATAACCAAATATAGTAGCTGTAAATCTTGAGATAAAATTTTTATAGTAATATTACTCTGACAATCAACTATTTATAATGCAAGTATTAAGGTTTTCTTAACAATATTAACTTACTTCATCGACTGGAAAATTGAAATCACTCTTAAAATTAAGATTACCTTAACAACTTCCTGCAATATTCTTTCTTACAAAAAATTACAGCTATCTTAACAACAGTACTTTGACTTCGGCTTTCCTAATAGCGTTACAATAAGTAACTTTGCCATCTTGAAAAAATGTATGGCGAAATTTGAAGACAGTATCGAAGTATTAGGAGCTAGAGTTCACAATCTTAAGAATATAGATGTTTCTATACCCAGGGAACAGCTGGTTGTCATTACAGGTCTCTCTGGATCTGGTAAATCTTCACTCGCATTCGATACTATCTATGCTGAAGGACAGCGTAGATACATTGAAACTTTTTCTGCATATGCCCGTCAGTTCTTAGGAAGCCTGGAACGTCCAGATGTGGACAAAATTGAAGGTCTTTCTCCAGTAATCGCCATAGAACAGAAAACAACCAGTAAAAACCCAAGGAGTACTGTAGGAACGATCACAGAGATCTATGATTTTTTGAGATTATTGTTTGCCAGAGCCGGAGAAGCCTACAGTTACAAGACTGGTGAGAAAATGGTGAGCTATACAGACTCCCAGATCAAGGAACTCATCTTACAGGATTTTAAAGGTAAAAAGGTTAATATTCTTGCACCAGTAATTAGAAGTAGAAAAGGTCACTACCGCGAATTGTTCGAATCCATTGCCAAGCAGGGATTTATAAAAGTTCGGGCAGATGAAAAGGTCGTTGATATTGAAAAAGGCATGAAGCTGGATCGATACAAGACTCATGATATTGAGATTGTTGTAGACCGCCTGAAAATTGAAAAGAAGCCTGAAGCAGATAAAAGACTTGATGAAAGTATCAAAACTGCTATGTATCATGGTGAGGATACTCTTATGATCCTCGATCAGGATAGTGGTGAGGTTCGATATTTTAGCAGGAATCTTATGTGTCCTACCACTGGAATAAGTTACCCTAATCCAGAACCTAACAGCTTTTCCTTCAACTCGCCCAAAGGAGCCTGCCCTAATTGTAATGGGATAGGAACCTTATACCAGGTGAATATTGACAAGATTATTCCGGAGCCTAAGAAATCCATTAAAAACGGAGGTCTGGAACCTCACGGACCTCAAAAAAAGAACTGGGTATTTTCTCAACTTGAACTTATAGCTGAACGCTTTGATTTTAGTCTGAATGATCCCATCAATAAGATTCCGAAGGAAGCATTAGACATGATTCTATATGGAGGAAAGGAAAAATTCAGTAAGGAATCCAAAGCTTTAGGAATCACCCGGGATTTTAAGATCGATTTTGAAGGTGTGGCAAGCTTTATTGAAACAACCTTTAAGAACAACGATTCTACTTCTTTACGTAGATGGGCTAAGGAATACATGGATAAGGTAGATTGCCCGGAATGTGAAGGCACCCGATTAAAAAAGGAAGCTTTATACTTCAGAATAAATGATAAAAACATTGCCGAACTTGCTAACCTGGATATTTCAGACCTTGCTGACTGGTTCGAAAATATCGAAGCAAAGCTTTCAACAAAACAATTACAGATTGGCGAAGAAGTTGTAAAAGAAATTCGCGCCCGTATCGCCTTTCTGGTAGATGTAGGTCTTACGTACCTCAATCTTAATCGTGGCTCCAAATCACTTTCGGGTGGGGAAGCACAACGTATAAGACTTGCTACACAGATTGGATCTCAACTGGTAGGTGTTTTGTACATACTTGATGAACCAAGTATAGGACTGCATCAACGTGATAACGAAAAGCTAATTAATTCTCTGGAATCTTTAAGAGATATCGGGAATACAGTAATCGTTGTGGAGCACGATAAGGATATGATCGAAAGGGCAGATCACGTGATCGATATTGGACCACGTGCCGGGAAATATGGTGGTGAGATCATTAGCGAAGGTCCTCCTTCAGAACTGCTGAATCATTCTACGCTAACCGCAGATTATTTGAGTGGTAAAAAGGCCATTGCTATTCCGGAGAAAAGACGAAAAGGTAATGGGAAGTCAATAGAATTAAAGGGTGCGACAGGAAATAACCTGAAGAATGTAAGCATTAAAATTCCATTAGGAAAAATGATCGCGGTAACCGGTGTTTCGGGAAGTGGGAAATCCACTTTGATCAATGAGACCCTCTACCCTATCATGAATGCTCATTATTTTAACGGTGTTAAGATTCCTAAACCTTATAAAACCATTAAAGGACTGGATCATATAGACAAAGTGATCGACATCAATCAAAGTCCGATTGGGCGAACCCCGCGTTCGAATCCCGCAACTTATACCGGCGTATTTTCTGAAGTGCGGAATCTTTTTGCTAAAACTCCTGAGTCTCTTATTCGGGGATATAAACCGGGAAGATTTAGCTTTAATGTGAAAGGCGGAAGATGTGAAACCTGTAAAGGTGGCGGACTTCGTGTGATCGAAATGAATTTCCTGCCAGATGTTTACGTAGAATGCGAAACCTGCCAGGGAAAACGATTTAATCGTGAGACTCTGGAGATTCGATATAAGGGAAAATCTATCGCTGATGTGCTGGAAATGACCATCAATGAGGCTACACCTTTCTTTGAGAACATTCCGAAGATTTATAGAAAACTAAAGACGATCCAGGATGTTGGATTGGGATATATTAGTTTGGGACAACAATCCACAACACTTTCTGGAGGAGAAGCCCAGAGGATAAAACTGGCGACTGAACTTTCTAAAAGAGATACCGGGAATACTTTTTATATCCTGGACGAGCCAACGACCGGTTTACATTTTGAAGATATCAGAGTTTTAATGGATGTCTTAAATTCGCTAACCGATAAAGGAAATACTGTCCTTATTATTGAACACAATATGGATGTGATCAAAATGGCAGATCATATCATCGATATAGGATACGAAGGTGGTAAAGGTGGCGGTGAAGTTATCGCAACCGGCACTCCTGAACAAATAATTAAAAATACTAAAAGTTACACTGCTCGCTTCCTGAAGAAGGAAATGAGTTAAACCAATAATATGAAAGCAGCAAATAGCAATAAAGCCTGGAACGAGATAAGAACGAATGATTCCTGGGCGATTTTTAAGATAATGGGTGAATTCGTGAATGGATACGAGAAACTAAGCCAGATTGGACCTTGTGTTTCTATTTTTGGATCTGCACGAACTAAACCAGATATGAAGTATTACGGACTGGCCGAAAAAGTGGCGAAAAAGATCGTTGATCATGGCTATGGCGTCATCACTGGTGGTGGTCCCGGGATCATGGAGGCTGGTAACAAAGGAGCTCACCTTGCCGGCGGTACATCTGTTGGACTTAATATCGATCTTCCTTTTGAGCAGCATGACAATCCGTATATAGATAATGATAAAAGTCTTGATTTTGATTATTTCTTCGTTAGAAAGGTAATGTTCGTAAAGTATTCACAGGGGTTTGTTGTAATGCCTGGTGGTTTTGGTACGCTCGATGAATTGTTCGAAGCGATTACTCTAATTCAAACACATAAGATCGATAAGTTTCCAATCATTCTTGTTGGTACAGAATTCTGGGGAGGTCTTGTTGATTGGATCAAAACTACCCTTCTTGATAGTTTTCAAAATATTAGTCCTGCAGATATTGATCTGGTACAGGTCGTAGATACTGAAGAAGAAGTAATAGACATCCTGGATAAATTCTATGATGAATATAACTTAAGCCCGAATTTCTAGTATTTTCAACTGCTGAAGGTATCAAACTTTGTTTATATTTAGATCTGATTTTTATCAGCACTAAACTTAAATTTTTTTGAAATACCTTCAGTGTTTCTTTCTAGTCTTACTATTCCCGTTATGGCTCTCTGCACAAAATGCCATGAAGGTGAACGCTCGTCTGGTTGACAGTCTTCATACTATTGAAGTCGACCAGCAAATTACTTTTGTTAATACTGAAGAAAGAGAACTGGTAAGTATTTACCTGAATGACTGGAACAATGCATTTAGTTCCAAGACTTCTCCGCTGGCGAAAAGGTTTGCTGAAGATTTTGCCCGCCGCTTTCATTTTGCCAGGCAGGAAGAACGTGGTCATACCTCTATTAAGTCCATTAATTCTGCTGAAGGATCCTCTCTGGAATGGGACCGTCCCGGCAATATTGAAGACCTCGTACGAGTATTTCTCCCCGAACCACTGGCCTCGGGAGATTCCATCACGATAAATCTTCAATACGACTTAAAAATTCCTGATGACAAATTCACCCGATTTGGGCGGGATGGTGATGGGAATTACAAATTACGTTACTGGTACATGACTCCTGCCCCACTGGATAACGGTTGGAAACTTTACAGTCACAAGGATCTCGGCACCCAATATGTAAGCCCGTATAGTATTGAGATCGATATCGATATTCCTACTGAATATTATGCAGCTTCAGCATTAGACCTTACCCGCACCCAAACCAGAAAAGGTTTTAAGACCATTCATTTTAGCGGAGACCAACGTGTGGATAGTAAAATGTACCTTACCAATACTTACATTTTTGAATCTCTACCTGCCAATTCTAACAAAGTAATAACCAATATCCGTGATGAAGATATTGAGCTGGAAAACAAAACAAAGTTGCTCTCTCGAACCTTTAGTTTCCTTGAAAATCGGCTGGGAAGCTATCCTAATGAAAATATCTTTATTACCCAGGAGGATTATCAGAACAGTCCTATTTATGGACTTAATCAATTACCAGGTTTTATACGTCCATTTCCAGACGGATTTCAATATGATCTCAAACTATTCAAAACCGTAACTAATTACTATCTCCAGAACTCAGTTTTCATCAATCCCAGAACCGAGAAATGGGTGACCGATGCTATTCTGGTTTCATTAATGATCGATTACGTGGACACCTATTATCCCAAAATGAAACTTATTGGGAATTTGAGTGACATAATTGGAATTCGCTGGTTCCATGCTGCAGATCTTGAATTCAACGATCAATACCAGTTCCTTTACATGAACGTAGCCAGGATGAATATTGATCAGCCACTAAACACCAGCCAGGATTCGCTGGTCAAATTCAACAAGAATATTGCAAACGCCTACAAAGCGGGTGTTGGGATTAAATATCTTGAAGGGTTTCTAGGCGACTCAACGGTATCGAAATCTATTGGTGAATTTTATAAGAAGTATAAACTAAAACCTACGAGCGATGATCAATTCGCAGAGATCCTTCAGAAGAATGCAGGGAAAGATATTTCTTGGTTTTTTGAAGATTACGTGGGAAGCAATACTAAAATTGATTTTAAGATTCAGAAGGTAACAAAAAGAGAGGATGATTCTCTGGATGTTCGAATTCAAAATTTAAGGCAGAACGAAATGCCTATTAGTCTCTACGGACTCAAAGACGGAAAATCGATCTACAAAACCTGGGTTGAAAAGGTTCGGGACACCAAAACCGTTACTATCCCCCGAATGGATATTGAAAGACTTGCTTTAAATTATGAAGCAGAGATTCCCGAGTTCAATCAAAGAAATAATTACAAGAGAGTAAGCACGCTCCTTAATAAGCCCATACAATTCAGACTGCTTCAGGATATCGAAGATCCAAGATATAACCAGACCTTTTTTATGCCAGAATTTGATTTTAACCTGTATGATGGTATTTCTATTGGACCTAAACTTTATAATAAAACAGTCCTGAGCAAAACTTTCAACTTTTCACTTTCTCCAAAA
>NZ_CAJWRQ010000029.1 GCF_913046405.1 uncultured Christiangramia sp. | reverse complement strand
ATCTTGATACTAAAGAACTTCGGTTTTACAATCGTATTGAAGGTTTACAAAACAATACGGTCTTAGGGATGAGTTATCATCAGGGCAATTTATGGTTGGCACTAGACAAAGGAATTGACAAACTTGATCTTGATTCACCTTTAAAATTCTTTACAGATCATTCTGGCGAACTAGGCGCAGTCTATGATATCGAAGAGTTTAAGGCTAAAACTTATCTGGCTAGTAATACAGGCGTACACACTTTTCAAAATGGAAAGATGAGATTGCTGGAAGGAAGTCAGGATCATGTCTGGAACCTTGAAATTGTTGATGATCAACTTTTTGTGAATCATAATACAGGTATTTATCAGGTACAAAATGATCAATTCATTCCAGTTAAGAAAAGAACGGGTAGTTTCTGTATAGTGCAAGTTCCCGGGAGTGAAAGCCTTTATTTACTGGGAGAGTATACGGGAATTAGTATCTACGATCAAATTACCGGAAAGGTAAGGGAAATAGAAGGAGTGAACTTTCCAGTGAAGCAAATTGTATTTGAGAATGATGAGGTACTTTGGGCAGCTCACCCTTACGAAGGTTTGTACCGAATAACGCATAATAATTTTCAAAATGTAGAAGTCCAGAAACTTCCGGCATTAGGAGAAACTGAAAACTACAGAGTAAACTTATATAAACTGAATGGCCAGATCATTTGCTTTGTCAACGCGAACTGGTACAGGTATAATCCATTTAAGGAGACTTTTGAAGAATTTAAAGAATTCAAAGATCTTAAAGGTTTTAGGTTACTTCAGGATACTAGCGATTACTTTGTCTTTAATAATGAGGAAGATGGAAGTATACTATTTACAGACTTCGATAAAAGCAAACTTGCACTTTCTGCAAGTCTTCTGGATAACAGGTTAGTGAAGGCAAATGAAAATTTAATCAGACCGAATGACTCTACTTATTATATAACACTCAATGATGGCTTCGCGAAACTCGACTTTTCTGCCTTTCAAGTGATGGATTCCGAAGAATGGGAATCGGTGGCATTTATAAAGAAGTTCGGTGATAATGATGATTACTATGATCTTACTTCTTCTCCAACCTTGAAGTACAGAACATCAGGAAATATTAGGGTACAGGTTGGAGCTCCAGATCTTAATCTGGATGAGCTTTCATATAGACTTAAAGGAGAGGAAGAATATACAGGTAAAATAGGTAGTGACGGCTGGTTAAATCTTCGAAACCTCTCTTATGGTGATTATGCATTGGAGATCATTCATGAAAGTGAGCAGGATAGCGAGAAAGTACTGGCGAAGTACTCCTTTGCAATAGCTCCTCCATGGTATTTATCTGCCTGGATGAAAGCCTTGTATGTATTGCTTTTTATAGCTCTTATAGCCGTAGTCTTTCTAATTAACCGAAAAAAGCTGAGAAAGCATCAGCAGAAGCTGGAAGAAAAATTTGAAAATGAGCATCAGGAAAGATTAGCAAGAATAGAGCACGATCGCCTGGTTAATGAAATTGATCTGAAAAGAAAAGAACTGGCGAATACTACCATGATGGCAGCAAAGAAGAATGAGGTTCTTATGGAAATACAGAGTGAGCTTTCCAAAGATCAAAATTCATTCTCCAACCAGTATCGAATGAAACATATTATGAACAAGATCAATGCGGCTGTGAAAAGTAAAGATGAATGGAAAGTCTTTGAAACTAACTTTAATGAAGTTCATGAGGATTTTTTTAAGGATATTCTTGCCGAGTATCCAAAACTATCTAGTAAGGATCTCAAACTTTGTTCTTACTTAAAAATGAATTTAAGCTCGAAAGAAATTGCTCCATTAATGGGGATTTCTGTTCGGGGTGTTGAGGTTCACAGATATCGCTTACGAAAGAAAATGGCGCTCGAAAGCGATGTGAATTTGACAAAATTCCTGATAAAGAATTTCTAAATTATCAGTAAATAGTCATAAATTTTACAAAATTTAAGTACTACAACACTACATCAACTCCAAAAGCTTTTAATTTCAAATTACTTCAAAACTAATGCAGGCCTTTATTAATTAGGTAGTTACACTGGTTTTTTACTTGAAGTAGTAGATGTGTACTATAACGTTTGCGTAAAATTTGAGCTTGGATGTATATTGTGACTTCAAATAAGCATAAACACCCAACAAGTATGAAGGTAAAATTACTATTAGCCTGTGTGATTTTTGGAGTATGTTCTGTACTCGCTCACGCACAGCAAACAAAAACCATTTCTGGTATTATTACAGACACAGGAGGTGTTCCATTACCAGGTGCAGAAATTAAAGTAACAGATAAGGATATTTTTGATGTTACAGACTTCGATGGTAACTTCAGCCTCGAAGGTGTCGAAGAAGGTGATACATTCAGAGTTACTTTCTTAGGATTTAAACAACAAACCATTCAGGTTACTTCTAATAATGAATACAATATTTCTCTGGAAGAAGATGCTGGTCAATTAGACGAGGTTGTAGTAGTTGGATATGGTACTCAGAAGAAAAGAGACCTTACCGGAGCGATCGTTTCAGTAGATTCCGAAGAAATTGAAAAAACTCCTACTTCGAACGTGATGCAGTCATTACAAGGTAAAGTTTCTGGTGTGCAGATAGTAAGTGCTGGTTCTCCGGGCAATTCGCCTACAGTAAGAATTAGAGGTCTTGGTACTTACCAGGATGCAACTAATGTACTTTATGTAGTAGACGGTACATTATATGACAATATCGATTTCCTGAATACAAAGGATATCAAGTCAATAAACATTCTAAAAGATGCTTCTTCTTCCGCTATATATGGAGTAAGAGCGGCTAACGGGGTAGTAATCATCGAAACCAAGTCTGGTAAGAAGAATCAGAAGCCTCAAATTGAGTATGACGGTTACACCGGGATACAACGAGCTCAGAACGTTCTGAAAATGGCAAATGCCGAGCAGTTTACTACGATGGCGTACGAATCTGGTTCTGCTCCAGATGTACAATTTGTATTAAACGCTATGGAACGTTATGGTCGTAGCAGGATTAATCCTAATGTACCTGCGGTAAATACAGATTGGTATGAAGAAGTTCTTCGTGATGGGATTATTCAAAACCATAGTATTGGAATCACCGGGGGGGCAGATAAAGTAACTTACTCCTTAGGAGCCAATTATTTCGGACAGGAAGGGATTCTTGATATGAAAAACGAATATGAAAGATTCAACCTTAGATCTAAGATTGATGTAGACGTTACAGATCGTTTTAAAGCCGGGGTGAATACGGTTTTCAGTAATGCTACAAAATATGATCCCGAAAATGCAGCGTGGTTTAAATCATATTTCGCGGTACCAATTATGCCGGTGCTTGATCCTACGAATATAGATGCGCAGCCAATTCCTTATGCGAATGCTCAAAACCTGGGTTACCGTGGAACGCAGAATCCATTTACAGATCTTACTTTTAATGAGAACAGGCTTAAGATTAGAAAGATTTTAGCCAGTGTATATTTTCAATATGAGGTGATTCCTGAATTACTTGATTTCAAAACGACCTATAGTCACAACTATTCAGCACTGGAAGAGCGTTATGTAGATCTTCCATATACTTTAGGAAATAATGTAGAAAGAAGATCAAGTATTAGAAGAGTAAACAATACTTTTTCAAATCAATACTGGGATAATATCCTAACTTATCAAAATGAGTTTGGCGACCATGATCTTACCGTGATGGCTGGTGCTTCTTATCGTGATGAGGCAAGCAATGGTTTTTCTGCAACAGGAACCGATATCGCAGGTATTAAACTTGAATCAAGCTGGTATCTGGATTTTGCAGATAATGAGTCTTTTAATAATAACGTAAGTGAAATCGGAAGAAGATATTACGGGATCTCCTACTTCGGAAGAATCGCTTACAATTTTGATGATAAGTATCTTCTCTACGGAACTTTTAGAGCAGATGGTTCTTCAAAATTTACCAAAGATCCATGGGGTTATTTCCCTTCAGTTGGAGCTGGTTGGGTAATTTCTGAAGAAGACTTTATGGAGGATAACGGAGTTGTCGATTTTCTGAAGCTCAGAGCGAGCTGGGGAAAACTGGGTAATGATAATGTTGCTGCCAGTGATGGATCAAATACCATTGAAGTAATTACTGCTGCTCTTGGTGAACAACCGGTTTCAGGAATAACTTCTACCAGTGTGTTCTCTAACAATACCTGGGAAATAATAGAAGAAAAGAACTTCGGTCTTAATATTGAAGCTTTAGATAACAGGTTATCCATTGATGCCGATTACTATATAAGAGATACCAAAGATGCCATTCTTCCGGTATTCATTCCTATAATCAACAGAAGTGTAAATCAAAATTCTGGAGTAATCAGGAACGAAGGCTTGGAATTAGCTGTGAATTGGAATCAATCTGTAAATGATGATTTCAGTTATAGAATTGGTGCAAACTTTACTACTATTAATAATGAAGCGTTAGAAATAGCTAATGAAAGTGGTTATATAGATTCTGGTTCAGCAGAATTTCGTCAAAGAACACAGGAAGGTGGTCCTCTTTTCGCCTTTTATGGTTATGAGAGAACCGGAGTTTACCAGAATCAGGCCCAGGTTGACGCAGATCCAATTGCTGTTAACAACGGTCTTGTTCCCGGAGATCTTATTTTCAAGGATCAGAATGGTGATGGTGTCATTGACGATGCCGATAGAGTTATTCTTGGATCGTTTCTTCCGGATTTCACTTTTGGTGGAAATATAGGATTCAACTATAAGAATTGGGATTTCTCCACAAGTTTTTATGGACAGGTTGGGAACGAAATCCTAAATCGTAAAAGAGGGGAGATCATTTTCACCAATGATACGAACATGGATGCCGATCTTGCTATTAACAGATGGCATGGTGAAGGTACAAGCAATACGTATCCATCATCTGCAGGATTGCGTAAGGTGTGGAACCAGAAACTGAGTGACTTCTGGGTAGAAGAAGGAGATTTCTTCAGAATTCAGAATATCCAGTTTGGCTATACGATCGAGAGTCCTTCACTACCTCAAACCAGACTGTATTTTACAGCTGAAAGACCTTTCACTTTCTTTGATTACAATGGTTTTGATCCTGAAGTATCAAATGGAGTAGACAGACAAACCTATCCTATACCTTCGGTATATACTATTGGATTAAACATTAAAATTTAAAAAAAAACACGATATGAAAAGAATTGATAGATCAGTAATTCTTGGCGTATTTTCTATGCTTTTCCTTGCTACTGCAATTTCGTGTAGCGATAAGCTGGATACGCGGGAAGGTCAGCTAAATACTGGCGACCTCGATTATACAAATACCAGTGATATGATCCAGCCTGTAATTGGAGCCTATTACGAATTTACCACCAGAGGTTGGGAAGAACCGTTACTTCTTGGAGTTAGAGGAGATGATGTGAACGCCGGAGGAGAAGGGGATCAACAGCCATTTTCTGCAACAGACCAATTTACATACGATAAGGATTACTGGATGTACAACTCTCTTTGGAATGTACATTATAATGATATCGTAAATATGAATACGGCAATCCTTCAGGTAGAATCTTTTAAAGAGTTTGCTGAAGGAGATGATATAGCTAAAGCAGATCAGTATATTTCTGAGATCAGTGTGCTTCGAGCATGGTTTCATTTGAACCTTGCAAGAACCTGGGAAGATGTATTCATCATTACTTCAAATCAACCGGCTAGTGAAGTAGAAGCTGGACCAGCTTCTAAAGCTGAAGTAATGCAGTGGATCGTAGATCAAATGGAGGAAGCGATCCCGAATTTGCCAGATATGAGACCTAACCAGAGAACAGATATTCCTGGTGGAGTTACCAGGTATACGGCTTTGGCCATTCAGGCTTTAGCTTATCAGGAATTAGAGGATTATCAGGGTGTTGCGAATGCTACAGGACAAATCATTAATAATGGAGGTTTTTCTCTGTACAATGATTTTTACCAGTTATTTAAAAAACCTGGAGAGCTGAGTGATGAAAGTCTTTTGGAGATGCAATATTCAGATTTTGGTCAGGAAAGTGGTGGAGAAGTTTATCATCTATACGCACCATTCGGACCTTCTAACTGGACACCTGCAAGAGAAAATGCTAGTAGTGGTTGGGGATTCTATGAGCCAAGCATGAAGTGGATCGAGTTTATGATAGATAGAGGAGAAGAAAGACGTCTCGAAACTTCAGTTCTATTTACAGACAGAGGTATAGCTGCTTTAGAGGCAAACGGTGTAAGTGTACCAGGTTTTATAGATAATACTACAGAGTCTGGTGATGTGATCAATGATTATGCACGTGCACTTTTTGCTAGCGGAAAACACTATTTACCTTCAGTACAACTTACCGATGGTAGAAATGATTATGGTGCCGGAAAGAACAGTCTCGTAATTAGATATGCTGAAGTTTTATTGATGTATGCAGAAGCCGTAACTCAGGGTGCTTCAGCTACAGCCATTTCAGCAGATGAAGCGGTGAACCTGGTTAGGGAACGAGCAGGACTTTCATCACTCTCCGGAGTAACTACTCAGGATGTGATCGATGAGAAGTTCGCTGAATTAGCCATGGAATGGGGTAATAGATATTATGACTTGATAAGATTAGATCTATATGATGAATTAAGTTATGACGGTAGAAATTTCTCTGCAGCCAATGAGTATTTACCTTATCCACAAGCTCAGGTTGATGCCTTGCCGCTTAACGCAACCTCTGTTGACAGGAATACGGTTATGAATGAGATTTTGAACCAATTAAACTAAGTGAAAATGAAAAAATTCAACATATATTTTCTGGGACTTCTATCCGCTTTATTTGTGTTCGCTTCTTGTGAATACGAAGGAATAGATCCTATTACAGAAGTAGATCCAGGTCCAGATCAGGGAGCTCCGCAAGTGACTATCATGTCTCCGGCAGATGGAAATGTAATCAAGGTTATAGACGAAGTATCCAGTATCGTGATCAAATTTGGAGTAGAAGACGATATTGAAGTTGCTATGATTGAGGTACTGGTGAACGATAATGTGATCACTACCATGAGTGAATTCATGGATTACCGAATTGTAAATCGTGAAGTTGTTTTTGATAATGTAACCAACGGAGAACATACTGTAACGGTTAGAGCAACAGATCTTGAAGGGAATGTAACATCCAAGACAGTGAACTTTAGTAAGGAACCACCTTATACACCAAAATTCGAAAATGAGCATTTATATATGCCGTTCGATGGTGATTATGTAGACCTTATTACGCTTCAAAGTTCTGATGTAACCGGAGATCTTAGTTTTGCGGGAGAATCTTTCGGAGGATCGAATGCTTTTACAGGATCACCAGACTCGTGGTTAGAATTTCCTTTTAATGGTTCTGTGGGAACTGAATTTACAGCGGCCTTTTACTATAAAGTAAGTGGAGATCCTTCTCGAGCAGGGATATTGGTAGCCGGAGCAGACGAAAATCGTACTCAGGGATTCAGATTATTCAGAGAAGGAAGTGCTGATGAGCAAAGAATTAAACTGAATATAGGAACCGGAGCCGGTGAAAGCTGGAACGACGGTGGAGTCATAGATGTGAATGCCGGAGAATGGGTACATGTAGCCTTTACGGTGACAGAATCACAATCTACCATTTATCTTAACGGTGTCGCTATGAATACCGGGAACCTTGCTGCGCCTATCGACTGGACAGGAGTTGAGCAACTTACCATTGGTGCTGGTGGCGAAACCTTCAGTTACTGGGATCATAAGTATGACAGCAGTGCACTTGATGAATTAAGAATTTTTGACAAGGCGCTTAGCCAGGATGAAATTTCTAATCTAATCAATGCTTCTGCGGAAACTTTGAGTCTTTCTTTTGATGGAAATTATCAGGATGCGGCAAGCAATCGTGAAATTACTGCGGTTGAAAATCCAGGTTATGCTGGTGAAGCTGCTGTTGGATCGAATGCCTATGCTGGTGCCGCAGATTCTTATTTAACTGCTTCTACGGAAGGGCTTACGTCTTCACAATTTAGTGCCACATTCTGGTACAAGGCAGACGCAACGAACGATCGCGCTGGAATTTTAACGATGGCTGCTGCAGACTCAGAAAATCCTGATGCTCAGAATAATCGTACCAAAGGTTTTAGGTTATTTAGAGAAGGGAATGCTGAAGAACAACGTATAAAACTCAACGTTGGGACCGGCGATGGCGAAAGCTGGAACGATGGTGGAGTAGTAGACGTAACCGCTGGAGAGTGGGTGCATGTAGCTTTCACCATTTCAGAAACTGAAAGTGTTATCTATCTTAACGGCGAAGCTGTAAATACAGGTACTCTTGCATCACCAATAGATTGGACAGGAGCAGATCTTCTTTCTATCATGTCTGGAGCTCCAAGATTTACCGGCTGGGGTCACCTTGCCGATACCAGCTATATGGATGAGCTAACATTCTTCAATAAAGTTCTTACTGAAGATGAGATCGAATCTATGATGGCTCAGGAATAATTTGTTTACAGGCTTCGGAGTATCACTCCGAAGCTTTTCTTAAATCCACATAATCATTAATTCCTGATTTAAAATTTCAAAATTTTGAACCAGATCAAAGCTTTATTATGCTCAAAATCAAAATTCCGTCGGTTTTTCTTCTTCTGAATATCCTGCTTTTTACAGCATGTTCAGACGATTCTGGGCCAGGGTATCAGGAACCTTATAACCCAAATCCAGATCCAACAGATGATGATGTGGCCGAAGTTTCTTCGCTTACAGATGAAGAATTGCTGGATATGGTACAGGAAACAACGTTCACCTACTTCTGGGATTTCGCGGAATCAAATAGCGGCATGGCAAGAGAGCGTTCTCAGGATAATGCTTATGGTGGAGATGCTCCTAATATCGTAACTACTGGTGGTACAGGATTTGGATTAGCCTCTTTTCCTGCAGCAGTTGAACGTGGCTGGATTAGTAAAACTGAAGCTCAGGATCGCGTGATAAAGATTCTTGATTTTCTGGAATCGGTTCCAACTTATCATGGTGCATTTTCTCACTGGTATATGGGAAACACCGCTCAAACTAGAACATTTGGTGAATTTGATGATGGAGGTGATCTAGTAGAAACAGCATTTTTAATACAGGGTTTGCTTATTTGTCGTGAATATTTTGAGAACGATGAGATCGATTCTAGAATTACGAGTCTATGGGAAGCAGTTGAATGGGATTGGTATACTCAAGAAGAAAATACACTTTACTGGCACTGGTCACCAAATTTTGCCTTTCAAAAAGATCTACAGATCAATGGATGGAATGAATCGCTGATTGTTTATGTGCTGGCGGCTTCTTCTCCCACGCATTCTATAGAACCTGTAGTTTACACAAATGGCTGGGCATTGAATGGAAATATGGTCAATAACCGTGAGCATTATAATATCAATCTGCCGCTAGGTCCATCATATGGCGGACCTCTATTTTTCAGTCATTATTCCTTCATTGGTCTGGATCCAAGAAACCTGGAAGATCAATACGCTAATTACTGGGAACAGAACACAGCACATACATTGATAAATTATGAGTACGCCGTTACGAATCCCAAGGATTTTGAAGGCTACGGACAGAATTCGTGGGGCCTTACAGCCTCAGATTCTAAAGATGGATATGCCGCTCATAGCCCTACGAATGATTTGGGAGTGATTACTCCCACTGCGGCATTATCCTCTTTTCCTTATACTCCGGAAAAGTCAATGGCAGCATTACGTTACTTCTACGAAGAATTAGGAGATGATCTTTGGGGAAATATGGGCTTTTATGATGCTTTTTCTGAAGAATATGACTGGTATGCCGATGGTTACCTGGCGATCGATCAGGGACCGATTATTGCCATGATCGAAAATTATCGAACTGGCCTGCCATGGCAACTTTTTATGCAGAATACTGAAATTCAGAATGGTTTGGATAAACTGAATTTCAGCTATTAAATTTTTGAATGGAATGAAATTGAAATATCTACCCTTACTAATTTTTTCAATGGTCCTTTTTGTTTCCTGTAAAGAGGAAGGGAAACAAGAAGATAAATTAATTGCTGAAAATAGAGCTGAAACCCAAAAGCTATCTGAAGCTGAATTATTAGACACGGTTCAAAAGCAAACCCTGAAGTATTTCTGGGATTTTGCGGAACCAAATAGTGGGATGGCTCGTGAACGGTATCATCCGGACGGCAATTATCCTAAAAACGATAAGCATGTGGTTACTACCGGCGGAAGTGGTTTTGGGCTCATGGCGATAGTGGCAGGAGTTGAAAGAGGTTTTATTCCGAAGGATTCGGCTTTGGCGAGACTAAACAAAATTGCAGATTTTCTTGATGCCGCTCCAAGATTCCACGGCGCCTGGTCACACTGGCTCAATGGAGAAACAGGTGATGTACAGGCTTTCGGAGAAAAGGATAATGGAGGCGACATCGTAGAAACCTCATTTCTTGCGCAGGGCTTTATAGTGGTACGTGAGTATTACAAAAATGGAACTACAGAGGAAAAAGCAGTGGCTGCTAAATTCGATAAACTCTGGAAAGGCATAGAATGGAACTGGTACACCAACAATAAAGATGGTATTTACTGGCACTGGTCTCCTGAGTATGAATGGGAAATGGATTTTTTGATCGAAGGTTATAATGAATGCCTAATCACCTATGTTCTCGCGGCTTCAAGTCCTGAATACGCTATAGATGCTGAGGCTTATCATAAAGGATGGGCGAGAAGCGGAAATATTAAAACAGATGCGGAAGCTTACGGATTTCCTCTTATTCTGAAGCATAACACCCGAGGCGACCTGGGAGGGCCGCTATTCTGGGCACATTATTCTTATTTGGGCCTTAATCCAAAAGGATTGAGTGATCGGTACGCGAACTACTGGGATTTAAATCGAAATCATACGTTGATTAATTACGAATATACCCTGGAATATGCCGATAGCGTTGATACTTATAGCGAAAACTCCTGGGGTTTAACTGCCAGCTATACCAGAAATAAGGATAATTCTACAGGTTATACCGCCCATTCACCAGATAACGACCGTAAGGTGGTTTCTCCAACCGCAGCGATAAGTTCCATTCCTTATACTCCGGAAAAGTCTTTGGCAGCTATGCGATACTTTTTCGAGGAGCAAAATGATGTGCTTTGGGGGCCAGCCGGTTTTTATGATGCTTTCAGTCTCGAAGATGAACCCTGGGTGACCAAAAAATATTTAGCCATAGATCAGGGACCGATGGTGGTCATGATCGAAAATTATCGTTCCGGACTTATTTGGGATCTCTTTATGCAGGCTCCGGAAGTTCAGAATGGATTAAAAAAACTCGATTTTCAATTTAGCAATCAAAATATATGAAACTCAAACTGACACTTTTAGCATGTTTCTTCAGCTTAGTAAGTTTTGCTCAGGATAGATCAGAATATAAAAAGGAGCATTTCATTTCAGGAGCCGACACTTTAAACTATCGTATTCTTTTTCCGAAGAATTTTGACAAGAAAAAGCAATATCCACTACTTCTGGTTCTTCACGGTGCTGGTGAACGCGGGAATAACAACGAATCTCAACTGGTACATGGTGGTGATTTGTTTCTAAAAGATTCGGTTAGGGAGCAATTTCCGGCAATTGTCATTTTTCCTCAGGCTCCAAAAGATGATTACTGGGCGAGAGTGGAAGTAAATCGCGACGTCAAACCTTTTGAATTCGATTTTAAAAATAAAGCTGAAAGCACCCCGTCCTTGAAACTCGTCATGGAATTAATGGAAGAAATGAAGCAAAAATCATTCGTGGATGATCATCGCTTATACGTGGGTGGATTGAGTATGGGTGGAATGGGAACTTTTGAAATCATTTTCAAAAAACCAGAATTGTTCGCAGCGGCATTCGCCATTTGTGGAGGTGCCAATACAGAGATCGCACAGGAGTATCCCGATAATTTTAATATCTGGCTATTCCATGGCGAAAAAGATGATATCGTGCTTCCAAAATATTCAAAGTCAATGGCACGCGAGATCAATCATTATGGTGGAAACGCGAAGCTTTCTTTGTATCCAAATGATAATCACAATAGCTGGGATTCTGCATTTTCAGAACCTTATCTACTACCATGGCTTTTTTCATTCAGTAAAAACAGTTCAAAATAAAAGCATTTCAAGCTAAGATCTAATGACAGGTTTCAGAAAATTATCTACCACGATATTAGTACTGCTTTCAGGGTTTCTGATGGCACAAGACAACCTGCCAAAAACTTATTGCAACCCGTTGGATATCGATTATACTTACATGGTTTATAATTCCAGTAAGAATCTTTCCTATAGATCTGGCGCAGATCCGGCGGTGATCGAATATCGTGGGGATTATTTTATGTTCGTCACCCGTTCTTTTGGATACTGGCATTCTAAAGACCTGGTAAACTGGGAATTTATTAAGCCAAAACAGTGGTATTTTGAAGGTTCCAATGCTCCTACAGCCTTCAATTATAAAGATTCGCTGGTTTATTTTGCCGGTGATCCAGCTGGATACGGAAGTATTATTTATACCGATGATCCTAAAAAAGGGGAGTGGCAACCGGTCGCTTCGATCTCAAATAATATTCAGGATTCGGAATTGTTTATTGATGACGATGGAAAAACTTATTTGTACTGGGGGTCTTCCAATGTGCATCCGCTCAAAGTGAAAATGCTGGACAAGGATGATAGGTTCCTGGAAACCGGTGTTCAGAAGGAGCTCATTAATCTTGTTGAAGAAGAACACGGATGGGAACGTTTCGGGGAAAATAATTTCCATCCAACCTTGAAAGAAGGTTATATGGAAGGAGCTTCCATGACCAAGCACGATGGTAAATATTACCTGCAATATGCTGCGCCCGGAACGCAATTCAACGTATATGCAGATGCCGCTTATGTGGGCGATACTCCTCTAGGTCCTTTTAAATACATGAAAAATAATCCTTTTAGCTTTAAGCCGGGAGGATTTACCAACGGAGCAGGCCACGGAATTACGGTAAAGCAAACCAATGGTCAATACTGGCATTTTTCAACCATGGCGTTGGCTTCCAATTCTCACTGGGAACGCAGACTGGCTATGTTTCCAACCTATTTTGATAAGGAAGGGCTGATGTATTCTAATACCAGTTACGGGGATTACCCACTTTTTGCTCCAGATCATCCAACAAAACCGGGTGAACATACGGGCTGGATGTTGCTTTCGTATCGTGGAAAAACTACGGTTTCGTCTTCACAGCTACAGGTGCGCAAAAGTACGTCGGAAGACGGACAATACGATATTGAAGAGATTGAGGTTATTCGAGATGAGAATGATCAAATTACTACACCTTTATTGACCGATGAAAGTCCGAAATCTTATTGGGTAGCAGAAGCGAATGACGACAAACAATGGGTGCAAATTGAACTGAAATCTCCAGGCGATATTTATGCGCTTCAGCTGAATTTTCATGATCACGAATCTGGAATTTATACCAGAATTGAAGGCTTAAAACATCAGTTTACCATTGAAACTTCCGAAGATGGAAAAAATTGGGAGATGCTTATAGATCGCAGCGACAGTCATAAAGACGCGCCAAATGCTTACCTGAGACTAGAGAATCCGAAGAAAGCAAAATTTGTTCGATACAATAATATCTCTGTGCCCGGGAATAACCTGGCTCTTTCAGAAATTAGAGTTTTCGGGAAAGGCTATGGCTCAGCTCCAGGAAAAGTGAAGAATTTCAAAGTTACAAGAGAACAAGATCGCAGAGATGCCTCTTTGAGCTGGGATAAAGTGAAAGGCGCTCAGGGTTATAATATTCGCTGGGGTATTGCTCCAGATAAACTTTACCATTCCTGGCTAGTTTATGAAGACACAAACCATTTTATGCGAAATCTTGACCGTGATACTGCCTATTATTTTAGTATCGAAGCTTTTAATGAAAATGGAATTTCAGAAAAGACCCAAATTATAACTGTAGAATAACCGAAAATTAAATTTAGAAAAGAGAAGTAATGAAGAAAGTCTATTTATCCCTGCTATGTTTTACCCTGTTTGGAATATCGATACAGGCGCAGGAACGCATTCCGGAGGTAGAAGAAATTCTATCCAAAATGACGCTGGAAGAGAAGATCGGGCAACTGAATCTTGTGACTCCCGGAGGTGGAGTTGCCACCGGCGCGGTAGTGAGCAAGAATGTAGAAGATAAGATCAAAGAAGGAAAGGTTGGAGGACTATTTGGTGTTTCAGGGCCAGATAAGATCAGGATCGCTCAGGAATATGCGGTAAACGATACCCGCCTGGGAATTCCGTTACTAATTGGTTCTGATGTGATTCATGGATATAAAACAACATTTCCGATTCCGTTGGGAACTGCTTCCAGCTGGGATATGGACCTGATCAAGCAAACTGCTCAGGTTGCTGCCACTGAAGCTACTGCAGATGGAATCAACTGGAATTTCTCTCCCATGGTTGATATCGCTCGCGATCCGCGTTGGGGTAGAATTGCTGAAGGAGCCGGAGAAGATCCCTATTTAGGTAGTCAGATTGCAAAAGCGATGGTAGAAGGTTACCAGGGAGAGGATCTTGCTTTGCCAAATACAATGATCTCTACCGTGAAGCATTTCGCGCTTTACGGCGCTGCGGAAGGCGGAAGAGATTATAATACTACCGATATGAGCAGGTTAAGAATGTTCAACGAATACCTGCCACCTTACAAAGCGGCATTAGATGCAGGTGCGGCCAGTGTTATGAGTTCTTTCAATGACGTAGATGGTATTCCGGCTTCCGGAAACAAGTGGTTGCTTACCGAATTATTGCGTGATCGCTGGGGATTTGACGGTTTTGTAGTTTCAGATTACACTTCTGTAAATGAAATGATCGCTCATGGTCTGGGAGACCTGCAGGCAGTTGCCGCTTTATCTTTAAAGGCAGGCCTTGATATGGACATGGTTGGGGAAGGTTTCCTGACGACTCTTGGAAAATCTGTAAAAGAAGGAAAAGTTTCAGAAGAAGAGATTACGACTGCTGCCAGAAGAATTTTGGAAGCAAAGCATAAATTAGGGCTTTTTGAAGATCCTTATAAATACCTGGACAGCAAAAGACCGGAAACTGATATTCTTACTCAGGAACACCGGGACCTTGCCAGAAAAGCTGCGCGCGGTTCTTTTGTACTTCTGAAGAAACATCAGGATGCATTGCCAATATCAAAATCGGCTAAAATCGCGTTGGTTGGTCCTTTGGCTGATAATAAGAATAATATGCTGGGCACCTGGGCGCCAACCGGTGATCCATCCCTTTCGGTTTCGATTCTGGAAGGTTTTAAAAATGTAGCGCCGGAAGCAACCATTTCTTATGCGAAAGGAGCGAATATTTCTAACGATACAAGTTTTGCCAAAAAGGTAAATGTCTTTGGGCCGCTTATCATGATTTCTGAAAAATCTGCGGAAAGTATGCTGGAAGAAGCACTGGCAGTAGCTGAAAAATCGGATATTATTATCGCTGCCGTTGGAGAAGCGACAGAAATGAGTGGAGAAGCGGCGAGCAGAACCGATATTAAGATTCCCGAAAGTCAGAAGAAACTTATCCGTGATTTGGCGGCTACTGGTAAACCGGTTGTACTCGTTCTAATGAGTGGAAGACCTCTGGATATTTCTGAAGAAATGGACCTACCAGTGAGTATTTTACAGGTATGGCATCCTGGAGTGGAAGCCGGAAATGCTATTGCCGATGTTGTTTTTGGAGATTACAATCCTTCCGGAAAAATTACTGCTTCTTGGCCAAGAAATGTTGGGCAGATTCCAGTCTATTATTCAGTAAAAACTACAGGAAGACCGGCACCTTCCGAAGATTTTGCCAAATTCAAAACCAATTACCTGGATGCGAAAAATTCAGCTTTGATCCCATTTGGTTACGGTTTGAGCTATACAACTTTTGAGTATTCTGATGTAAAAGCTGATCAAAAGGAGCTTTCAAAAGATGGAACGATTAGCCTGAAAGCGAAAGTGACCAATGCCGGAAATTACGATGGAGAAGAAGTTGTGCAGCTTTATATTCATGACAAGGTGCGGAGTGTCACTCCGCCGGTAAAGGAACTAAAAGGTTTTCAGAAAATAAGTCTGAAAAAAGGCGAGTCGAAAACGGTCACTTTTGAGATCACAGAAGAAGATCTTAAATTTTATAATTCTCAACTGGAATTTGTTGCAGAACCGGGAGAATTTGAATTTTTCATTGGAGGTTCTTCCGCTATAGAAGCAGCAGGTAGCTTCAATTTAAAAATTTGATATCATATTAATTAAATCAAAGAATTATTAACCACCATCTAAACCAATTTTTATGAGAGTTTCAAGACAAACATCCAGATTTAGCTATGTCTTCCTCATTTTCGCGGCCATGCTTCTGGCATTCACAGCTTGCGAAGACGATGACATTCAAGAACCACAACAAGCGATCGCATTAGAACTCGACTATGCGCATATGGTGGTTGGAAATGAACTAACGCTGACTCCGCTAATTAGAAATTTTAAAAATACTTCTAAAGAGTACGAATGGTCGGTTTCAGATTCGACCGTGATTGAAATCGTATCTGTGGCAAATAATTTTGCAGCAACGGTAAGAGCCATTGGGGAAGGGAGTGCAACAGCAACTATCAATTCTTTAGACGGAACTGAGGAAGCCAGTACTACGATCGAGACGAATTTGATACAGGAGTCTGAAGTTAGATTGCCGGCTACCATTACCGCTTATACTCAATCTACGGTTAGCATTGTTCCGGATTTCAATCTCGTAGATAGACCAACCAGAAATTACACCTGGTCTGCAAATCCAGAAGGTATCGTCTCTATTGAAACCGACCCGGAAACCTACGCTATCGAGATTCAGGGATTACAGGTAGGTACTACAGAGCTAACCATTTCTTCTGATGATGGGGGAGTTGTGGGTACTACAACCGTCACTGTAGAAGACGAAAATGATGGAGTTCTGAAAATTCTCGCTATTGGAAATAGTTTTTCTGAAGATGCCTTAGAATCTTATTTATATGGACTTGCTGATGCAGCAGGCGAAGATATCGTGATTGGAAATCTTTACATTGGTGGTGCTGAACTAGATCTTCATGCGCAAAATGCCACTGAAAATAATGCAAATTACAGCTATAGAAAGGTCAATGCGCAGGGTGCAAAAAATACCACGGCAGATGTGGCGATCTCTACGGCATTGAATGACGAGAACTGGGATTATATCAGTTTTCAGCAGGTGAGCCAAAAATCTGGACAATATGAAACCTTTGTAACGCCATTAACTGAATTATACGAATATGTAGTTCAAAATGTGGACAACGCTGATACTAAATATTTGCTTCACCAAACCTGGGCATATTCTGAAAACTCTACTCATTCCGGATTTGTAAACTATGATAATGACCAGATTCAAATGTATGAAGCTATCGTTGATGCTTATGATCAGGCTGGTGAACTTATCGACGCGAATAACGTTGTTCCTGCCGGGACTGCCATTCAGAATGCAAGAACTAGTTACATTGGTGATAATTTCAATAGAGATGGTTATCATTTAAATGAAATAGGAAAATATACTGCCGCAAGTACATGGTTCGAGATCCTTTTTGGTCAAAGTGTAGTGGGTAATAGCTATGTTCCAGAAGGCTTTGTACCACTGGATGCTGAAATCGCTCAGCATGCTGCTCACGAAGCTGTTCAGAATCCAATGATGATCACCGAGCTTACCGACTATCAAACTGCAGGAGGATCTGGTGTTATAACTAAGAATGTATTGATTGATTTTGCAACAGCTTCAAATTCTGCAGGATGGAATGGTTTAACCAGTTTTCTTGAGGATGCTACCATACCAAATCTAAAGTATGAAGACAATGAGTTTACTGGAATTGAGCTGAAAGTTACAAGCAGGTTTAACGGACAAAATACTGCAGGAGAGACTGTCACAACAACAGATTTAAATATGCCAGCAGAAGTTTCTGGAAATTCTTTCTACGGGAACTCGAAAGGTGAATGGGCAGGATTATTAATAGAAAAAGGTGTGCTTAAGCTAAGCGGGTTTCAGGACGATAGCACTTATGAATTCTGTTTCTTCGGTTCGAGAACGGCCAGCGATAATCGGGAAACGCTTTACACGGTGATAGGAAGTAATACCGGTTCAGCAGCATTAAATGCCGCGAGTAATACTGATGAGGTTGCCTGCGTTCAGGGAATTCAGGCAGATGCAAGTGGAGAGATCATGATTGAAGTTACTTCAGGAGCTAACAACGACAACGGCAATGGTTTCTTCTACATAAATGCTATGAGAATAGCTCCGGAAGAATAAGAAAGAAAGAAAGTTGATTTCCACCCAATTTAAATCGTAAGTTTTAGTTTGTTGGCCCCGGGTTTAGGTTTTTGGTCCCGGGGCTTTTTTATTGAAATCTGTTGATTTCTAGCCGAGTGGATATGCTGATGATTTATACGGAATTGTTTTAATAGTATTACTTCATTTTCCTTCTATGATTCTATAGTGTTTTCTTGTAGAAAATTTTATCTTCGCTGCATAATTTTTCAGTCATGAGTTTACAGGAAAAAGTAATGGTCGAAATGAAAGCGGCCATGAGAGCTAAAGATAGTATGAAATTAGAAGCGTTACGCGCAATCAAAAGCGGAATTCTTTTAGCAAATACTGAATCTTCTTCTAAAGATGGACTTTCTGAAGACGAAGAAATGAAGTTATTGCAGAAACTTGTGAAGCAGCGAAAGGATAGTGCTGAAATATATAAGGAGCAGGGTAGAGAAGATCTTGCAGAACCTGAATTGGCTCAGGCAGCTGTTATCGATGAATTTCTTCCGGAACAATTGAGCGAAGCTGATATTGAAAAAGAGGTAGATCAGGTGATCGCAGAAACTGGTGCAAGCGGAATGCAGGATATGGGAAAAGTAATGGGTGCTTCTACGGCGAAATTAGCTGGTAGAGCAGATGGAAAGACTATCTCAGCAATCGTTAGAAAAAGACTGAATAAATAAAATATTAATGGCCCCGTGGCGCAACTGAATAGCGCATCAGATTTCGGCTCTGAGGGTTGCAGGTTTGAATCCTGCCGGGGTCACAAGAAGAATCCGTAGAGCATTTGTTTTACGGATTTTTTATTTCCATTACTTTTTTAGCAAAGTACTTTAATTGTATATAGCTATAGAAGCTTACATCTGCTCAAATTTTTTAGAAGTAAAACTGATGAGTATACATATAAAAGCCAGATCGGATATTGCAAACCGACCCTACTCGGTTTACAAATCCATATGATCTGGCATTTTATGATGAATGAAAAATTATAAATCCTTCAAATCAAATTCACTGCAATGTATAAAAGTTTCAACATTCAAATTATGGATAACCGTAATTGAATAGCGATGCTTTAGATAGCTGCGTACTATCTATTCATGCATACGAAAATATACAATATTGTGAATTATCAATCTGAATCATCTGCCTAATTACGTTAATCATATTCCTCAGCTCCAAAGATCCTTTGTCCTTCTTGTGTCATAAATTAATAGATTCCAACACAGGCTTAAAATATTATTAAGTTACCTGAATACTCTCCAGAAAATTTTGATTTATTTAGACAGTGGCGTTAAACATTCTATAAATAGTTTTCGAAGCCTTAGGTATCCGATACTTTAGCCATGAGATAAAAAAGCAAGTATTATGGCAGCATATTTTAATACCAACCAGTTGAGATTGACAATGAAAGAACTGGTAAAGATTTACATGAGTGATTGTGAGGAATGTAACGAACTTTCTCAGGATTGTATGGATCTTTTAAGACACAATTTCCAGGCTGAATACGCAGTGTATAATAAACAAACGAAAGCCGTTGAAGTTGGAATAAATAAAAACGAGGATGATTTTAATAATTATCCCGAGATTGAAGTTTATTCATTTCCGATAAAAGAAATAGGTAAAAAGATTGATCATTCTTTCAAACATAATCAAGAGGACCTTGAGTTTTACGGTAAGCTAATTGGAAGAAAAAAAGGTCTTGGTTCCAATTCTGTGGTCTTAATGGACTAAGGTTCTAGACCGTTATAAATAAAAAAAAGTCGATTCATTTGAATCGACTTTTTTTTATTTACCTATATCATTCATGATCATCTTTGCATGAACTCTTGAGTTTTCAATAAACCATTTATGAGTTTCAGTACCCCCACAAATTACTCCAGCAAGATAGATTCCAGAAATGTTTGTTTCCATGGTTTCTGGATCATACTCTGGTATTTTTCTGCCATCGTCAGAAAGATTGATTCCAATATTTTGCAGAAATCCAAAGTTCGGCCTGTAACCGGTGAGTAATAAAGCAAAGTCATTTGGAATCGAAACTTCACCTTCATCAGTATCAATTATTACCTCTTTAGTTCTAATCTCTTTAATGCCAGCATTAAAATATGCTTTAATGCTTCCTTCCTCAATCCTATTTACAATATCTGGTCGTACCCAGTACTTCACTCTTTCTCCAATTTCTGGTTTCCGAACGATCATAGTCACATCACCACCTTTCCGGTAGATTTCGAGTGCAGCATCCACTGCAGAGTTACTTGCCCCTACAACAATTGTTTTCTGAGTTGCGTAGTAATGAGGGTCATTGTAATAATGTGAAACCTTTGGCAGGTCTTCACCGGGAACCCCGAGGTAATTTGGAATATCATAGAAACCTGTTGCGATGATTACTTTTGAAGTATGATATTCAGACTTCGTAGTTTTTACAATATGACCTGAACCTTCATTAGACTCCACTGCCGTAACTTTCTCGAAAAGGTGAATATTGATCTTATTAGCAACAGTGATTCTTCGGTAGTATTCCAGAGCTTCTCGCTTTCCCGGCTTAGGATTGTTACTAATGAATGGAATGTTATCCAGTTCCAGTTTTTCAGAAGTGGAAAAGAATGTCATATTCGTAGGGTAGTGGTATAGCGAATTCACCAGGCAGCCTTTTTCAAGGATCACATAAGAAATACCTTTTTTTTCTGCTTCTAGCGCACAGGCGATACCAATAGGACCACCACCAATAATAACCAGTTCGTAATTCTTGTTAGGAGTTTGCAATAGATCTTAGATTTTTAATGGTTCCAGGCTGATCATCAGACTTAAACACAAAACTACCTGCCACCAATACATCTGCTCCGGCCTTACTTAATTCCGCAGCATTTTTATCGGTAACACCACCATCAATTTCTATAAGTGTTGGAGCGTTGTTTGTCATGATGATCTCCTTCAATTTCTGTACTTTCTTAAAAGTATTCTCAATAAAACTCTGTCCACCAAATCCCGGATTTACGCTCATTATACAAACCAGATCAATATCCTTGATCACATCTTTTAATAGATCTACGCTTGTATGCGGGTTGATTGCCACCCCAGCTTTCATACCTTCAGCTTTTATAGCTTGCAGAGTACGATGCAGATGGGTGCATGCTTCGTAATGAACTGTAAGTATATTAGCACCTAATGCGGCAAATTCCTTAATATACCTATCTGGGTCCACGATCATAAGGTGAACATCGATAGTTTTAGTCGCGTGTTGAGAAATAGCTTTCAAAACCGGCATACCAAATGAGATATTTGGTACAAAAACACCGTCCATTATATCAATATGAAACCAGTCTGCTTCACTTTGATTGATCATTTCTACATCTCTCTGTAGATTCCCGAAATCTGAAGCCAGAACTGAAGGGGCAATAAGTGTTGTGCTCATTAATAATTTGTTGTGTGAGCTGCAAAAATAAGAAGAATTACAGGCTTTTAGAGCATTAGACGATAAATGCTTTTAGAATTTTAGCAACGGCATTTTTCGTTGGTTTATCCAGAACCTCCAGGTAATGCTCATAATTTTGAAGTCGGGCACTGCTATAGCGAGCGTCTTCTGAAATAAAATCACTTTTGTATCCATCAAAGGATTCTTTGTTAATCTCTTTTCCGAATAATTTGATAACATTAAAATGGCGGGAGTCATCCTTGATAGTTTCGTAAAGCTGAACAATCTGTTTTTGATCTCCCTCAATGATCTGGAAAAAGTTTCCTTCTGAATAGAGCAGTAGTCCGGTAATATTTTGCTTATTATTATTGTTTTCAGAATCATTTAGAATTTGTCTAATTTCTGTTTCTGAAAGACTTCTTTTAGCTGTGCTAACGTAACTTATGGCATATCGCATGATGAAAGTGATGATTTAATCTATTTAATAATATAAGTGTTTTACTAATCTCACCAAACCTCTAAGCTTTTTATTTTTTCCGAAGGAATTTTTCAGCCGACTTCGCTGCGTAATATCCTCCCATTCCATGAACTCCACCTCCAGGAGGTGTGGAAGAGGAGCCTATAAAAATCTTTGGATTTGAAGTAGCATATGGGTTGATACTCGCAATTGGTCTGGTAAATAACTGACTAATATCCTGTTTGCCTCCATTAATATCACCTCCAATTAAATTAGGATTTAAAGCTTGCAGTTCATTTGTCCTCATAGTGCATTTCGCAATTATACTTTCTTTAAAGCCTGGAGCTGCTCTTTCGATCTGGTTCTCAATTTGTTTAGAAACATCCTCGGTGTTTCCATTTGGAACATGGCAATATGCCCAGGCCGAATGTTTTCCTGCGGGAGCCCTGCTAGAGTCAAATACTGAAGGTTGTGCCAGCAAGACGTAAGGTTCGCTGGATAATCTATTTTCATGTGCCGCTGCTTCTGAATCTTCAAGTGATTCTTTACTATATCCAAAATGCACGGTTCCGGCTTTTTTGCAAATTTCGTTCGTGAAGGGGATAGGTTTGTCGAGAGCCCAATCCATCTTGAAGATACCGGCTCCATACTTATATTTTTCTAATCTGCTTCTGTAAGTCTTGCTGAGATCAGTATTCTTGATTTTCAGGATTTGTTTTGGAGTGAGGTCCAGAATGAAAGTTTTGCTCGAAGGCAATTCTTCAAGATCAGATACTGTTTGGTTCAGGTATATTTTACCACCCTGATCTTTATAATAAGAAAGGAGAGAATCTACGATCTTAACCGCCCCACCTTCAGGAAACGGCCATCCATGCCTATGGGCCAGAATATTCAATACCAATCCGAAAGACGAGGATACTAATTTTGAAAGTGGTAACGTGGAATGAGCAGCGGCACCATAAAAGAAGATCTTACTCTTTTCCTCTTTAAAGTAATGATCTACGGTAAATTTAGCTGATGGTAACGCCTTCAGACCAAATCTGAACATCATTTCCAGATTCTGTGGTAGTCGCAATGGAGCAAGTAAATCTTCTTCCAGTTCTGGCCATTTCTCAACAAAGTTTAAAAGTAGATCAAGATAGTTCTGTTCATCCTCTCCTAACTGCGCGGCAGTTTTACGAATATCCTTATAACAGCCAAAAGCAGTACCATCTTCGAAAGGATGTGCAAACGGAATCTCGGGATGTATCCATTTGAGTCCGTAATCTTCCAGAGGTAAAGTTTTAAAATAAGGAGATGCAAAGGCAAGCGGATGCACAGCAGATCCAAGATCGTGCTTAAAACCGGGTAAGGTAATTTCCTCTGTTCTGGCTGCTCCGCCAGGTTTCTCTGCCTGTTCAAATATTGCCGTTCTGTAACCTTGCTTCTGAAGATAGGTGGCTGCAGCCAGCCCGTTTGGACCACTTCCAACTATAATGACATCATATTCTTCGTTCATCAGGGTAGCTCGTTTTCATCAATATTCTCTAAATACTGTTTAAAAGTCTCTGTTCCGTAGGACTTTCCAATCATATCATGAGTGGTGATATATTTAAAATTTTCAAGTTTGTGTTTAATGTCTTCAGAAAATGAAGATAATAGTACACCTGCTTCAGCAATACTTTCGGGAACTTTTAGTGTCTTAGCATCAAATCTTTCAGCAATCATTTCAGCCATTTCCAACCGGGTATGAATTTCAGGACCACCTACTTCAATTAATTTGTCCCCAACTTCCAGTACTTCAGTAATGAATAGCGCAAGATCAGCCTGGTGCATGGAATTGGTTTTTGCTTTGCCGTCGCCAATTACCGGAACCAGTTTTCTTTTCGCCATAATCCCCAAATCGTGCAGGCCGCTAAATAATCCCACTGGCCGAATGATCGTATAATCAAGATCTGAGGTTTCTAAAGATTTCTCAAAAAGTCTATTAGAGCCGGGAAGGCTCATTTTCTCATTTTCCTCAGCACCCAGAATCGAAACATATATAAATCTATCAACCTGATTCTTTTCTGCATCTTCAAGAATTTTTTTGTTGGTATACAGATCTGTTTGATAGAATGATGAGTCGTTTTTAGTAAATAGACTCACACTATTCCCAAGTGCAGAAATCACAATATCTATATCCTCAGCGATACCGGTAAAGTCATCCTCGTTTCCAGCAATAAAGATGTCGGTACTGTACTCTTTTAACTTTTCAGCTCCTTCACTGGAACTGGTTTGCAGTCTGAGCGCTATACCGGCGTTTTGACTCAATAACTTGCAAAGTTCCATGCCTAATACTCCCGAAGCTCCTGCGATTAATACCTTTTTCATGATTAGAATTCTTTTTGAATAGAATTTAAGAACAAAATCATGGATTAGAGTAAACCGGAATTAGATTAACAAAAATTTATTCTGGTATAGAAAAGAAAAAACCCCGGTCATCACTCCGGGGTCATTCATCAATCAAAAAACGAACAGTTATTCTCATAACGGGTCATCACTCCCGTCACTAAACTGTTGTCATCTTAAATATTTTAACCAAGATAAGTTTTTAAAATCTTACTTCTGGAAGTATGCTTTAATCTTCTAATAGCTTTTTCCTTGATCTGGCGTACTCTTTCTCTAGTAAGATCAAAAGTCTCGCCAATTTCTTCCAGAGTCATGGGATGTTGATCACCAAGTCCAAAATAAAGTCTGATCACATCAGCTTCACGCGGAGTAAGAGTTTCCAATGCACGCTCGATCTCAGTTCTAAGAGACTCATGTAGAAGTTCCTTGTCTGGATTTGGAGATTCACCTGAGCGTAGTACATCATACAGGTTCGAATCCTCACCCTCTACAAGCGGAGCATCCATGGATACGTGACGACCAGAATTCTTCATTGATTCCTTTACGTCATTAATTGTCATATCCAGCTCTTTAGCAATCTCTTCAGCACTTGGCGGACGCTCATGTGACTGTTCAAGGAAAGCAAAAGTTTTATTGATCTTGTTTATAGATCCAATTTTATTCAATGGAAGACGAACAATACGAGATTGCTCAGCTAATGCCTGCAGGATAGATTGACGAATCCACCATACGGCGTAAGATATAAATTTAAAACCACGAGTTTCATCGAAACGTTTCGCAGCTTTTATAAGTCCTAGATTCCCTTCGTTAATAAGGTCAGGAAGGGTCAATCCCTGGTTTTGATATTGTTTGGCTACAGAAACAACAAAACGAAGGTTCGCTTTGGTTAATTTCTCCAGCGCGCGGTCATCTCCCGCTTTAATTCTTTGTGCCAGTTCCACTTCTTCATCAGCCGTGATCAGGTCCACTTTTCCAATTTCTTGCAAATACTTGTCTAACGAAGCGGTTTCACGATTGGTAACCTGCTTCGTAATCTTCAGTTGTCTCATCTATCTCTCTTGGATTTTAATTGTGCATAGGGTCTCTGTGTAGTTATACGTAAGAATTCCAAAAAATGTTACAAAAAGTTTTAAAATATTTTTCCGGGCGTTGCACTTCGTGCCGGGCTTTACGCTGCTAGTCCTCGCTCCTTGCAGTCGCTGTGGGCTATTCGCTACAATCCCTAACGCAAATTCTTACATAAAATAATTTTAGAAAAACCTTTGGGTAGGTCTGCAGGAAGTTGAAAACCTTACAGGCTAGAATCAAAAAAGCCCGGATTTTCCGGGCTTTTTTTATTAAGAAGAGAAAAATTATTCTTTGTCTTCTCTTGGTTTTCTATCGTCACGACGATCGTCTCTGCGATTATCACGGCCTCGGTTATCACGAGAACCACGATTATCTCTATCTCTGGATCCACGATTATCACGTTTGTCATCTCTTGGTGGTCTTGCTACGTAACCTTCAGGTTTTTCAAGCAATGCCTTACGAGAAACTTTGTCTTTTCTGGTTTTAGGATCAAGGCCAAAGTATTTCACATCAATCACATCACCCATTTTAAGAACATCGTTCACGTCATTGGTGCGTTCCCATGCAAGCTCAGAGATATGAAGTAATACTTCATTTCCTGGCGCATCCATATATTCCACAACAGCTCCAAAATCAAGGATTTTGATCACTTTCACTTCGTATACGCTACCCTTTTCAGGTTTGAAAGTAATAGATTCGATCTTTGCAATAACTTTATCAATTCCTTCCTGCTGAGTTCCTAGGATTTCAACAACACCTTCTTCTGTAACCGGATCTTCATTAATAACGATCGTAGTTCCAGTTTCTTTTTGAAGTTCCTGTATCACTTTTCCACCAGGTCCAATCAATGCACCAATGTATTCGTTAGGAATTCTTCTGGTGATGATCTTAGGAGAATGAGCTTTAACTTCAGTATTTGCGGTTGGAATAGTCTCAGAAAGTTTCTCAAGAATATGAAGTCTACCGTCTCTGGCCTGTTTCAATGCAGCTACCAGGATTTCATAAGAAAGTCCTTTCACCTTGATATCCATCTGGCAAGCCGTAATACCGTCTACAGTACCTGTAACTTTAAAGTCCATATCACCAAGGTGATCTTCATCTCCAAGAATATCAGAAAGTACTGCGTAGTCGTCACCTTCAGAAATTAATCCCATGGCGATACCTGAAACTGGTTTCTTCAATTGAACACCCGCATCCATCAATGCCATTGTACCGGCACAAACTGTAGCCATAGAAGAAGAACCGTTAGATTCCAAAACTTCAGATACAACACGTACGGTATAAGGACAATCTGCTGGGATCATTCCTTTTAATGCTCTTTGAGCAAGGTTCCCGTGACCAACCTCACGTCTCGAAGTACCTCTAATTGGGTATGCTTCTCCAGTTGAGAAAGGAGGGAAGTTATAATGTAAATAGAAAGTTTCTTCTCCCTGTTGCGTTGGAAGATCTACCTGGTTAGCTTCTCTTGAAGTACCTAAAGTAACTGTTGCCAGTGCCTGAGTTTCTCCACGAGTAAATATTGCTGAACCGTGTGTAGATGGAAGGTAATCTACCTCACACCATATTGGTCTGATCTCGTCGGTTTTTCTACCGTCTAATCTGGTTCCTTCTTTAAGAGTTACGTCACGAACTGCCTTCTTCTGAGCATCGTTGAAGTAACCGGAGATCATTTTACCTTTTTCTTCTAACTCTTCTTCAGAGAACATCGCTTTCACTTCTTCTTTTAATTCAGAAAAAGCTTCACTTCTCTCTTTTTTGCTGGTACCGCTTTTAGCGATATCATATGATTTCTGGTAGGTAGCATCAAGAATTTTCTTCTCAATATCTGCATCTGTTGCAGCTACTTCGTATTCTCTTGGTTCTTTCTTTCCAAATGCCTCAGCAAGTTTTACCTGAGCCTCACACTGAATTTTGATAGCTTCATGTGCGAATTTAATCGCTTCAGCCATCTCTTCTTCAGAGCATTCGTCAAACTGTCCTTCTACCATCATTACAGAATCTGCAGAAGCTCCAACCATGATATCCATGTCTGCTTCAGCAAGTTTCTCTCTGCTTGGATTAAGAACGAACTCTCCATTAATTCTTGCTACTCGAGCTTCAGAAATTGGAGTTTCAAAAGGAATATCAGATAATTGGATAGCTGCAGAAGCTGCCAATCCTGCTAGTGCGTCTGGCATAACATCATCGTCATGAGACATTAGCTGGATCATTACCTGAGTTTCAAATTTGTAGTCTTTTGGGAATAGTGGACGCAATACACGGTCTACTAAACGCATTACCAAAATCTCTTCATTGCTTGGTCTCGCTTCTCTCTTGAAGTAACCTCCAGGGAAAAGACCTGCAGCTGCAAATTTTTCACGGTAATCCAGTGTTAGTGGAAAGAAGTCCATGGTAGTAGGCTTGTAAGAAGATACTACAGTACATAGTAACAT
>NZ_CAJWRQ010000028.1 GCF_913046405.1 uncultured Christiangramia sp. | reverse complement strand
ACGGGGCTAACAAACCCCGTTATTCAATACTTACACAGTTTTTAATATAGTGCCATATAGAAGCATAGCATTAGTATTTTATTTCAAGAACTTCGAGTTTTCGTGTCTCATTACCGAGCTTGAAGTTTACAGTTTCACCAATTTTCTTACCCGTAACCGCACGTGCAATTGGCGCAACAAAAGCTATTTTTTGCATTTTGATATTTGCCTCATCCACCCCTACGATCTGGAATTTCTGAATTTGTGAACTATCGAGGTTCTTCAATTTTATGTGCGCTCCAAACCGAATTTCATTCTGTGCCTGTTCTTCAGGTTTTAAAACCCGGGCAGATTGAATTCTTTCGGCCAGTAATTTCATTTTTCCATCAATAAGGCCTTGAGCCCTTCTTTTTTCTGTATCGTCTTTGATACTTATACTAGATCGCTCTTTTTCAAGCCCTTTCAATTCCAAATGTAGTTCTTGTAGTCCATTTGGTGTCACATAATTTGTAACTCCATCTGGTATCGCTGCCCTTGGTGGAATGATCACTGGTTCTTCTTGATCTTCTTCCTTTACAAATCCTCTACTCATAATTCGTATCTTATGTTCTCCTAATTATAGCTAAACCCAGTGGAAATGTATTAAACAACAATCATAAATATTTCTCAAAACCTAACAACAGGTTTTGGATGGTACTACATTTAGCAAATTTTAAGTATGGAAATGAGTCTGGAAATCATTGTTCTTTTCGTGATCATCCTTGGTGTGATCGTTCTATTTGCTCTGGAAGTATTTCCGGTAGATAAGATCGCATTTATTATTCTGGGCCTTTTATTATTAACAGATCTGGTTTCTCCGGAAGAAGCCATTTCAGGTTTTTCCAGTCCCGCGACGATCACGGTACTTTGTCTAATGATCATAGCGATAGGACTCGAGGACAATGGTGTTATAGATCTCCTCGCCCAGGGAATGAGGAAATTGAAAGGTCTGCCCCTGCTTATGATGATCCCGGTTTTTATGTTTATCGCAGGAAGTATTTCTGCTTTTATAAATACGACGGCTGTAGTTTTAGTCTTTGTGAAGATCATCGATGAACTGGCAGAGAAATATGACATTCCCAGTTCAAAATTATTACTACCGGTTTCTTTTGCAGGGATTATAGGTGGCAGCTGTACACTTATGGGAACTTCTACGAACCTGATTGTTAATGCGGTGGCCGTTAAAAGAGGTGTCGAGCGCTTCGGATTCTTCGAATTTAGTTGGTACGGAGTCATTTTTATGCTCATAACTATTGCTCTGGTAAGTTTGATGGCGGGATTTCTTCCGAAGAAAAAACCCAGCGATCTTAATTCGGTTTATAAATTAGACGAGTTTATTACGAAAGGAATCGTTAGTGAAACCTCAAAATTGATTGGCAAAAATCTTCGGGATATCTTCGGCGATGAAAAGGATTCTATTGAAGTGATCAGGCTCAAACGTAAAGGAGTTATCAATGACCATCCAGGTAGATATACGACCTTAAAACTTGGTGATCAATTACTACTTAGATGTAGTATAGAACAACTCATACAACTTAAAGAAGAAGGTGATCTTACGATTATTAGAAATTCTGAAGCTAAAGCTGTAAAGCCAATCGTGAACGAGGCTTCAGAAATTGAAGAAAACATTCAGCTCGTAGAAATATTAATGTTGCCTAACTCACCTTTAATTGGTAAAAGTATCAAAACCGTGGGCTGGTATGATCTTCATGGAGCAGTTCCTTTGGCGATCAGGAAAAGAAGAAGCTTCAGAAATCCTAAAAGAAGAATTTTCAATAAAAAGTCTGATGATATTGACCTTCGGGTTGGAGATCGTCTTCTGGTGGAAGTAACGCAAAACGACCTGCATGAACTTCAGAAAATGGACAATATTAGCATTCTGCAAAATCATGAAGAAATTAGTATTGTATCCAAAAAGAAACGTTCCCTTAGCCTCGGAATTTTAATTCTTGTTATTGCACTATCCGCATTTTCTATATTCCCAATTCTGAAAAGTGCCGTGATTGGCTGTTTTTTAATGATTCTGCTGAAGTGTATCGATCTGGGAAAAATCTATACACAGGTAAACTGGCAGATCATTTTTCTGCTGGCAGGAATGATCCCGCTAGGTGTAGCCATGAGCAATACCGGGGCAGATGACTGGATCTCCACCAATCTCTTACTACTTTTCGATGGCAAACCGAATTACAGCATTATAGGATTACTATTTTTAGTGACGATGTTCCTAAGCGGATTCATCTCAAACAATGCTACGGCTATTATCATTGCCCCCATAGCGATCACCATCGCAACTAAGTTACAACTGGACCCAAAACCATTTATTCTGGCTGTACTTTTTGCATCAAATTTCAGCTTTTTCACCCCGGTGGGTTACCAGACCAATACGATCATTTATGGAATGGGAATTTACAAGTTCAAACATTTCCTGATTATAGGCGGTGCTTTATCGATCGTGCTTTGGATTGCGGCAACCTTCTTACTGAGCAGACAGTTATAAAAATGTATTTTTACTGGAAAAAATTATGTCCAGATTACTCATCATTGGTTATGTATGGCCAGAACCCAATTCCTCAGCTGCGGGAGCCAGAATGATGCAATTAATCCAATTTTTCAGAGAGCGTAACTTTCATATAACCTATGCAACTTCAGCAAGAAGATCAAAAAATATGGCAGATCTTGAAACCTTAGGTGTTACCAGCCGGGAGATTCAGCCAAATAATGATGAGTTTGACGTTTTTGTACAAGAGCTGGATCCTCAAATCGTTCTTTTCGATCGTTTTATGATGGAAGAGCAGTTTGGATGGAGAATTGATAAATTTTGTCCCGATGCTTTAAAGATTCTGGATACCGAAGATCTGCATTCGTTGAGGAAAGTCAGAGAAACTATCTTGAAGTCCGGTCAGGAATTGGACGATGTTTATTTGGATGCTGAAATTACGAAACGTGAAGCTGCGGCAATCTACAGGTGTGATATTTCTTTAATCATTTCTGAATTCGAAATGAACCTTTTAGTTGAAAAGCTAAAGATCCCGGAGCATATACTTTTCTACCTGCCATTTATGATGGAGACTGTTTCTTCTGAAAATAATAGCTACACTGATAGAAGAGACTTTATTAGTATTGGTAATTTTCTTCATGAACCAAACTGGAGAGCAGTTCTAAATTTAAAGGAAAATATCTGGCCTTTACTCAGCAAACTAGTACCAGATGCCCAGTTACATATTTATGGAGCCTATCCTTCCCAGAAAGTATGGAATTTGCATAATAAAGCCGAAAGATTTATAATTCATGGACGGGCAGAAAATGCCCTGAAAGTGATGAGTGATGCCAGGGTATGCCTTGCTCCTATTCAATTTGGAGCTGGATTAAAAGGCAAATTAGCTGAGGCAATGGCTTGCGGAACTCCTTCAGTAACAACAAAAATTGGTAGTGAAGGAATGGCTGGAGATTTAGAGTGGAATGGATTCATTGAGGACGATCCTGCTCAATTTGTTGAATCAGCTAAAATGCTATATATCGATGAGCAATTATGGAACAAAAAAAGTGAACAGGGTTCAAAGATCCTGAAAGAACGATTCGACCAGGACATTCACCAGGCAAGATTCGATAGGAAATTATCCATGACTCTTAAACAGCTTCCGCAGCATAGGAAAGAAAACTTTACGGGTCTAATGATGAAACATCATCTCCAACGGAGCACTTATTTTATGTCCAGATTCATTCAGATAAAAAATGCTATAAATTAGAAAACCGCTGGAAGCATAAGCTATCCAACGGTTTTCACTACACAAAAAACAGTTTAACCAAACATCATCAGAAGTATCAAACAATGGCTTCAAAAGCCCTTCTGAACAATTTTTTATTGAGATTCTGCAAAGCGGCAGTCTTATATTTCGTATCGACTAAGAGCGAGATGTTATTGTTGCTTCCTCCATAAGAGATCATTCTAACCGGCACGTCATCCAGAATTTCGAACAATCTTGGAGTTCCACGATCGTCAATAAGTCCCTCACCAACCACACAGATGATACTGTGATCGCGATCAACACTAATCTCTCCATAAGCATTGAGTTCGCTTAAAATAGGTTCAAGGTTCGAAACATTGTCAATAGTAAGTGAAATGGCAATTTCTGAAGTGGTGATCATATCAATTGCCGTTTCATATTTATCGAAAACTTCAAATATCTTCCTTAGAAAACCATGAGCCATCAACATCCTGTTGGATTTAATTTTGATAGCTGTAATATTATCTTTTGCAGAGATAGCCTTTAAACCTTTGGTTTCAGAAATTGCAGAAATACAGGTTCCAGGATCGGTTGGTTTAAAAGTATTCTTGAGATATACAGGAATATTTTTCTCGATAACCGGCGATATGGTTTGTGGATGCAGGATCTTCGCACCAAAATAGGCAAGCTCTGCAGCTTCCTCGAAACTTAGCTGAGCTACCGGAAAGGTGTTTTCCACTACCCTTGGATCATTATTGTGTAAACCATTAATATCGGTCCAGATCTGTATTTCAGAAGCATTTACAGCGGCTCCAATGATCGTTGCCGTAAAATCACTTCCTCCCCGGTTAAGCGTCGATATCTCTCCGCGATCATTGATTCTAACGAATCCCTGAGTTATATAAATGGATTCTTCAGCCTGCGAATTAAGTTGATTCTGAAGCAATTTTCCAACGAGTTCTGTATCTGGATTTTCAAGATTAGTAACCTGCATGAAATCCCTGGCATTCAACCATTTGTTGGAAATATCATTTTTTGTCAAATAAAAACTGAAGATCTTAGTAAGAATAGTTTCTCCAGTTGTCAATATCTTACATTCATTTTCTACAGTGAATTCCTGAGAAGCGATATGTCTCAGTTCTGAAAGTTCAGCCTGCAGGATGTCGAAAATTTCATTTCTATCATCTACGGAATTGAACAGGTTTTCAATTTCCTGTTCATGCCTGATAAAGAGTGCTTCCAGGATTTCGTCGATCTCAACCTGATCTCTCTGTTCTACACTACTAGCAAGTTCTACCAGAAGATTTGTGACACCAGACATAGCAGACAGTACCAATAACTTGCCTCCTTCAATATTCTGAATGATACTTGAAACATTCCGGATATTCTCTGCAGAACCTACTGAAGTACCTCCAAATTTTAAAACTTTCATATCTCCCATATTTCTCTGTGCATAATTACATATAGTTTCAACTGCACTAAAGAAAATTGACCGATTTATATACATTTGCACATTATGTACAATAATTAACAATGAAAACAATTACTACCGTAGTCCACGACATTATAAGGCATCAACCATTTCTGGATGATGCAATCGCCAGGGATATTGTAAATTTTAGTGGTTTAGCAGCTGATATTCAACCGCAAGTCGAACAGGAAATGCGAAAATCTGTTAAACAGGGAAGTATAATTATGGCACTTCGTCGTTACGCACCACATAGAACCAAGATCAATATGAAAAGCCTGAGAGAATTAGGTGATATTATTGTAAGATCTGGCATTACTGAGTATACTTTCCTTAACAGTAAAACCATAATTGCAAACAAAGCTAAACTATTGGAATCTGTTAAGGATCAAACCGGCATTTACCTTAATTACTCCAGTAATTATCAGGAAAGCAATATTCTGGTTTCCTCAACTCTTACAGATCTGGTAGAAGATTGTTTCAGAAATGAAGTGAGGGTAACGGTAAAGAAGGAATTGTCTTCGATCACCATTGCACTGCCTAAGAATAGCTCTCAAACAGTTGGTCTATATTTTTATATGTTCAAATTGCTTGCTTATGAGGGAATTCCAGTTTTTGAAATGATCTCCACGTCGAATTACTTCGCTCTTTTCCTGGAAAAGGAATATGTGAATAAGGCATTTTTGCTTCTGAATGAAATCAAAGCTTAAGTACTACCAGTATTCGTAATAGACACCTGTCATTGCAACCACTGTGAAAACGATAATAAATGCAATCGCTAAGTAGATAAGCTTATTTGAATTGCTATTATTTTCATTGAAGATGTTTGGGTCTGAAGTGGTTTCAGATTTGTTCCCGGTAGGCATATTTTTGGTCGTTTGGTTAGAAATCGACCCCAATATACTAATTATCAATAATTTAATTGTAGGAATTTTAAATATTTCATATTTGAATCCAAAAATAAAATATCATTTAAATTATTGTTGATTATCACTTAGGACGCAGAAATGGTGTCAATATTCCACAAAGATTCAATTATAATCCTTCACGATACTAGCCCATTCCATTGACTTCAGAATACGAACCAGCACAGGATCGATCATATCCCGATATTCAGAATTTTTCGGAAATGCATAACTATAATAATCCTTCTTCAAACTTTGCTCAATAATTTCCAGTTCGTTTTCAAGGTTCATTTGCTCAATATGGTACCTTAGAATAGGTTCATCATAGACTACGAGATATGTTTCTTCCTTGTTAAGATTGTCCAATGCCTCCATTCCATTATTGACAAGTTCGGTTTCAATATTATATAATTCCAGAAGTTCCTGAGAGCTCGAACTCATTACGGTAGTTACATCAAATCGATCGAGATCCTGAATATTGTTTATTTCTTCGTTAATACCTTTTACAGTTAATGATGAGGCGATGCCAGCAGTAAAACTAGAAATTATAATAACAGCCATAAACATCCAGATTAGACCTATGATCCTTCCACCTAGCGTTCGCGGTGATTTATCTCCATAACCAACCGTAGTCATGGTTACTGCACTCCACCAGAATCCCTGTAAAATTCCCCTTAAATTACCTCCAAATTCTTCCTTGTTCTTTTTTCTTTCAAACACCCATACTAAAAAGCCGAATATAAATATGACAAGTAAAAGCAATCCTATGATAGAGAAAAACTCCCAGCTAAATAGATTTTTAAGGTGTCTTAAAGTTTGGGATTCTGATCTTTTGGCGACGCTGGTGTGAGAAATAAAGTATGGCTGTGAAAATTCCATACGATGCATACGGTTATCTGTCACTGTGACCGGATTGATACTAAAGTCTACCTCGCCTGCTTCTATACCGTCCAGTAAACTTCCTAGGTCCTCGTATTCTTTGAATTCGTAGTCCAATTGCAGTTCCTCGTTGACCATTTTCCAGGAAGCTATACTAAGACCTCTAAATTTACCATTATGTTTCTCAACAAAAGGAGCGGTTTCAGAAATACCTATGACCACTTTATTCGTTTCCGAAGAAAGGCTATCCTGAGCGATAAGCGAATTGATGCAAAAGGGGATAAAACATACAAACAGGATAGTAAACCTGGAATAACACATCATTTTAAACTTTAAATGAGCTCGAAGATAAACATTCCTATTTTTTCAACGAATCCTCTTGAAATAAGTAAGCAATATTTAGCTGCTTCTTCCCAAAATCTTTTGCTTTAGATACGTCCTGTCCCATATAGATATCGATCCTTTTTTTCCAGCGATAGTGCATCTTGTCTTTTATATAGAAAACACTGTCGAAACCTTCTATTTTGATAGGTGAATTATAATCCAGTCCCATCTTTAAAAGATCACGCGAAACTGCGATCGCATTCATACCTGGTCTTAACGTATCTCCCCAGGCAGTAATTCTTGGATTATTCTGAGTTTGATATTCTACCGAGTTATAGGCGGTTGCCGTCACACAAATTGTATCCCAGTCTTCAACATCCTTATTACCATCAAATGCCGTACAGGCAGTTAGATAGATCATTAGAATAAACCCGGAGATCAAAATCGCAGATTTTTTAAGCCTGTACATATGTTTAGAGTACAGCATCCTTTAAGATAAAGTGAATCCTTCAGGATATTCTCGTTTAACAAATTGATTTGCTTCATCAAAATTGGTGACTTTCATATTTTCTGAATCCCAGATCATTTTTAGGTCTCTGCCTGGATAAATGATCTGGTCCTTACCGTTCGCGTCCTTTTTCTTATTCTGAATATCATAACCCCGAATGGCGAGATTTGCTATCAATAAAGATTCAGTCAAAGGACCTGCGATATCGAACGGTGAACTCAGTTTTTTATTGCCATACCCTGCAATGGCTGCTTCCACCCATTGAGCGTAATGACCATCCATGCCATTTGGCACACGTTCGTAAGTTTCGGCTATATTGACTTCGTCTGTTTTTGAGGTAGGTAGTAATCTTGGATTAAGTCCGTAAGTGCCACACATCATTTTACCTTTAGTTCCAATGATCAACGCACCATTACCTCCATCTCCAAATGTTTCTTCAGGACCTAATTCTTCTGGTCGCATAGGTTTGATTCCGCCATCCATCCAATGTAGCTTAATATCATCAGAACCCGGAGTCTTGCCCTCAAAGCTCATAATTACATGGCTGGACGGGGGACAGCTATCCGGGAAATAACCTCTCTGGAATTCATCTACATATACACTTCCAACGCTACATTCCACTTCTTTTGGATATTTGAGATCCAGTACGCTAAAAGGCGGTTCGATAAGATGACAACCCATATCCCCAAGAGCACCAGTTCCATAATCCCACCAGCCACGCCAGTTGAAAGGAACCAATCCATCCACATATTCCTTATGCGGTGCAGTACCAAGCCATAATTTCCAGTCCAGTTCAGAAGGGATTGCACTGCTATTTTTTGGCCAGGGGATTCCTTGTGGCCATACTGGTCTATTCGTCCATACATTTACTTCCTGTACTTCTCCAATTAGACCTGCGTCATACCATTCTTTCATTTTACGCACCCCATCTCCTGAAGCACCCTGATTACCCATTTGGGTGACTACCTTATATTCTTTTGCAGCTTCAGTAAGCTTTCTTGCTTCGTAAATATCGTGTGTAAGTGGCTTTTGGACATAGACATGTTTTCCACGTTCCATAGCAGCCATAGTTTGTACAGCATGATTATGGTCTGGAGTTGAAACACTTACTGCATCGAAATTTTTAGATTCTTTATCAAACATTTCCCGGTAATCCTTATAATACTTCGCTTTTGGAAAAGCTTTTCGGGAAGCTGCCGCTCGCCTGTCATCTACATCACATAAAAATGCTATCTCAGCTTTGCCGCTTTTGTAGAAACTCATGATATCTGATTCTCCTTTACCTCCTACTCCAATCCCGGCAATTAATAACTTATCACTTGGTGCAGTAAAACCAGGTCCACCCAGTACATGCCTGGGAACGATCATAAATCCGGATGCTGCAACTGCAGATTTTTTAATGAAATCTCTTCTGGCGTTTGAAGTATTCTGTAAGGAAAATTTGCTCATTTTGTAAGGTGTTGGTTAGGAATTGCTTAAAGTTATCTTTTTTCAGATAATAAAACAATTAAACCTTGACTGACATATTGCCGGTGGAATCAGTTATTGTGTCGGGTAATTAGACCTTCGGCAAGGTCCTTGCACATTTGTACTTGAAAATGGTGGAGAGAATATCGAAGCCTCAATTTGTAATGGAAAATAATATTTTATGAGTCAAGTTAAGCAGAATGATGCCGTAAAGGTACACTACACAGGAAAACTAGAAGACGGACAGGTTTTTGACAGTTCAGTAGAACGTGGAGAACCTATCGAATTCACTCTAGGTGAAGGACAATTAATTCCTGGATTTGAAGAAGGCCTTATCGGTATGGAAGTTAACGAGAAGAAGACTATCAACATATCTAAAGATGAAGCTTACGGAGATCCAAAAGAAGAATTGATCCAGGAAGTTCAAAAAAATCAACTTCCAGAAGAGCTTAAACCAGAAGTTGGAATGCCATTGGTATCTAAAGGACCTGACGGTCGTGAGATCAATCTGGTAATTACAGATGTAAAGGATGAGACCATCGTAGTAGATGCAAATCACCCTCTAGCTGGAAAAGATCTTATTTTTGATCTTGAAGTAGTTGAGATCAAGTAATTTATTATCGCACATATTTGAAAAAGCCTGGTCTATCCGGGCTTTTTTTTTGATTGTGTTTAATATTCTGGTTAAGGTTATGATAATTCTTTTCGATTGACTGGTATGCTCCTTACATTAGATTAAAATCAAAATCTAAGTTATGATAAGAAAAGGATCAGCGGAGTGGAAAGGCTCTCTAAAAGAAGGAAAAGGAACAGTTAGTCTTGAGAGCGGAGTTCTTAAAGATGAACAATACTCATATAAGACACGTTTTGAAGATGGAAATGGAACAAATCCTGAAGAATTAATCGGTGCAGCACACGCAGGTTGTTTCAGTATGCAACTATCCGCTTTTCTTTCTGAAGATGGATATGAACCAAACCAGGTTGCTACGACCAGTGAGATCACATTCGAAGATGGTGAAATCACAAAATCTCATTTGATCTTGACCGCAGATGTACCAGGAATTGATAAAGATACATTTGACAAGATCGCTAATAAAGCCAAAGAAAGTTGTCCGCTTTCAAAATTACTTAATGCCGAAATTACATTGGAATACGATCTAAAATAAGAGATTAGATCCCCCGAATTAAAGCTCCTTATTTAAGGGGCTTTTTTTATGCACAGTTTTATGGATTTATATATGGTTTCTTTCATACTCTCATTCATGATATTCCTGGAAACAAATTTTTGATTGACCTCAATCTCGATTCCAATATAATTCTCTGTAAATCTTTTTCTCAGGTAAGTAGTAAAACCATCAGCTTTTCCATAATATGGATAATTTTTACGAACTCTGTATTTAGATTTATTTGTGAGAGATCTTTTAAATTGCTCACTCCATTCCTGCTCTAACCGAACCTTAGGATCGTAGAGTATTCCAATATCACAATTTCTTTCAATATTATCCAGAACGGGCGTAAACGAATGAATCGAAAGATGTAGAACCGTTTGATTGAATTTCTGAATATCGAGAATTAAATTCTCAACGTACTGCCGGTAAGGTAAATAGCGTTCTGCGATTATTTCACTCTTCTTAGAATGCTCAAGATTTTTTGAGAACCTGGAATATAGCTTAGGATGGTGTAAAGATCGATTAGTCTCAATCAGTAATCTTCCAATATCCTGCGCATAGCTGGCATTTGATAAAGGTTCTAAATATTTATACAGATCGTAAGCACCGGGATCATAGCCTTCATGAGTATTTAGAACATCCTTCTGCTCTTCAAATAAATAAACATATTCAGGCGGAATTGCATTCGTAGCATGTTCGCAGGTAATTACTATTTTCATGGCCGGAACATACGATCAGACTGCAGACTTTCAGCGATCTTCAAGTAAGTACGTTTTATGTTCGTTTCTGAAAAATCTCCTCTCAAGGATTTCAAGATACGTGATGAAAGACTGCCATTCTGTAATAAGAATTCAATATGATTCTGATGATTAACAGTCAATTTATTACCTACGCGTTTATAAATGTTTTTCCAGATATATCTAACTTCAGCGTCTTTTTCAATATCAAAAATTGCCAGATATCGCTTGTTTGTAATCAGCGTATTTTCAGCATTCTTGATCACATCATTAAAGATATCAAATAAATCATCCTCGTGCCATTTCTTTTGATCTTCCAGAGAAACGAGCTCTTCAGAAACCAATAATTTTAAAGCTTCTACTATAAAGGCTGCAATGGCAATATCTGCGGAAGGTGTTTCCTGAGTATCGATAACCCTGATCTCAATTGCATTCCTGTCGAACCGTGAAATAGCTCCTCTTGAATTTAAAAAGTGATGATCGAGAATTTGTTCTGTATCATACTTTTTGATCGCTTTGTTTATAGGATCGAAGATCTTTTCGTGATATTCCTTCTTACTAAAGACCTGTTCAGGAATGACCTTCCCTGTCATATGAGGTATTTCCTTCTGATTGGTTTTATAATAGTGCATTCTGGAATCCTTATATCCAGTGAAATGACCATCCAATATCGGAGAGCTTGCAGCAAGACCAGGAATGATTGGAAGTAAGATACGCACTGCTGCGTGCAACTTCTCAAATTCCTGGTCATTTGCAAAAGGCAGATTGATATGCATACTTTGAACATTGCTCCAACCATGTCCTCTGCAATCAAATATCCTGTTGTAGAGGTTATAAATCTCATTATGATCATGTGGCCATAATTTTGTTTCGACCATAGTATCCATTAATGGATGGCATGCACCAGCCAGTAATTTTGAATCCATACCTCCCAGAAGCTTGTTGATCTCCTTTATATTCTGAAGAAAGTCATTTTCCAGATCTTCCAGGCTGGATACGGGACCATTTGTTTTTAATTCCACTACATGAGCTACGAGCTCATTGCTCCATTCAATCTTACCGTTGGAAACATCTGAGGTTAGAGCGCCATTTTTAAGGGTAAACAATTCATCAACTGAAGGATTTACCTTCATTGTCTTATGATGCACGAGCATGTATTCCAGCTCTATTCCAAAAACTTCAAATAAGTGATATGCCATTCTTAATTTTTTTCTAGTCGGTTTTTAAGAGCAGTAATAATATCAGTATAGACTTTATCACCATAGTACTCATCCTCTACTCCCGCATCAATATTGGGATTGTCATTTATTTCGATAACCACCGGACCTTTTCCAGTTTCTTTAATATCGATTCCGTATAAGCCTGCACCCATTAATTTCGCCGACTTTTCCGCAATTTTAATTATTTCAGCAGGAACTTTTTCTATAGGCAGAGAATCTGCATTTCCATCCTGATCATATTTGTCTTCAGCATTCCAGTTGTAGATCTGCCAGTGACCTTTTGCCATATAGTATTTACTGGCATAAAATGGTTTTCCATCCAGAATTCCAATTCTCCAGTCGTATTCAGAATATGAAAATTCCTGGGCGATAACCAGTTCAGACTCTTTAAGCATCGCAGATGCGAGCTCATGATATTCAGATTCCGTTTTTGCTTTCTTAACTCCAAAAGAGAAAGTAGAATCCGGTGATTTTAATACTACTGGCAGACCGATCGTTTCCAGAACCTGACTCACATTTTCTTTATGAACGATCATGGTTTGCGGAGTTGGAATTCCGGCATTTTGTAAAGCTTCAGCCATAAATACCTTGTTGCAACATTTTAATATAGCATCTGGCATATCTACGAGCGCAATACCTTCCTGCTGTGCTTTACGGGCAAAAGCGTATGCTTCGTTATTCACTTCTGTACTCTGGCGAATAAACAGAGCATCGAAAGATGAAAGTCTGGAGAGATCTTTAGGTGAAACAATTTCAGTATAAAAACCCATTTTTTCCGCGATCTCCACGAATTTCTTCAAGGCTTTGCTATTACTTGGAGGTGCGGGATCCCCATCCTTAACCAGGATTGCTAAGTCATATTCATAACTGGAAAGCTTCGGAGTATCATAACGCTTTTTGCTAAAATATTGCTCAGCAAATGCAAACATACTCTCTTTATGTTCTTCAGGAATTTCAGCTTCAGAAATCGCTTTGATACTTTTAATATTCCACTTGGTCGTAAAAGTGAATCGTACCCGTAATAATGGAATTTGAAAATGCCTGAAAAATGTAGCGCTCAATTCCTTGTATTTCGCCGCGACATTCTGCCCAAAATAAATACTGAGCGTAAACTCTTTGGATTTCAGGCTTTTAAAACTACGCTGAATAAGATCGTCAAATTCATCAGAAACTATCCTAACCAACTTTGGTTCTCCAAGGTCCACCAGATTCCTTATGGTTGGAATAGCCGAATGTCCACGGGCTTCTGCCAGCAAAGACACATAGTATCCCTTGGACTGGTATGAATAGTCTTTACAGAGATTAAAAATTCGAACATTTTTGAGTTTTGCGAATTCAGGATTGGTAAGGTAATCCCGCGAAGAGATAATTTTAGTATTCTCCGGAGAAATTTTCCAGTTTACAGGCTGGTTTACAACGATGTATTTATTCATTCAATTAATTGGTAACTCTAATCAAATGTATATTAAAATTCAATCGTAAATAAGATTTTAAGTTATCCTTAAATATAATTATTAAATTCAGCCTGAAAATCTAAGTTTATGAAATTATCAATATCAGGATTACTCCTTTTTTCTCTAGTATTTAATAGCAATGCACAAACACAAGATTCAGAATTGATCGAGAAAGCGACCAGGATACATGAGCGTGTAATTACTATAGATACTCACAACGATATAAATATCAATAATTTCACTACTGAAAATAACTATACACAAGACCTGGACACCCAGGTAAATTTGCCGAAAATGATGGCTGGTGGTCTTGATGTTAGCTGGTTGATCGTTTATACCGGGCAGGGCGAATTGAATGAGCAAGGTTATGCTGAAGCTTATAAAAATGCAATTAGCAAATTTGATGCAATCCACAGACTTACAGAAATTTATGCTCCCGAAGCTATAGGACTGGCTACGACTTCTGCGGAAGTGAGAAAGTTGGTTGCAGAAGGTAAAAAAGTGGCCATGATAGGTGTGGAAAATGCGTATCCTGTTGGAACAGATCTAAGCAGAATTAAAGAGTTTTACGAAAGAGGAGCCAGATATATGTCGCTTTCACATAATGGTCATAGTCAGTTTTCCGACTCCAATACCGGTGAAGAAAATGATCAATGGCTACACAATGGATTGAGCGAATTGGGAGAGAAGGCAGTTCTGGAAATGAATAAATACGGAATTATGATCGATGTTTCACATCCCAGCAAAGAAGCGATCAAAGATATGTTCAGCATATCAAAAGCACCACTTATAGCTTCTCATTCTTCTGCCAGAGCACTTTGCAATCATAGTAGAAATCTGGACGATGAACTACTTGAATTGTTTCGCGATAATGGCGGAGTCGTTCAAACGGTAGCGTTTAGTTCCTATTTAAATACTGAGAAACACAATGCTTTTTCGAAAGCGGAAACGGAAGTTTTCAAAAATACTGCAGATCAATTGGGCTTGAGTTATTTAGAAAGCGACAGCGTTCAAAAACTTGATGATACAGCTAAAGAGAACTATTATAAAGAACTAAAAAAGATAAGAATCGCCGCTAAAAATGGCCTGGAAAACTTAAACGAAACTTCAACTCCGGTGGCAGTAGTAGATTTCGTAGATCATATTGACTACCTCGTGGAAAAAATCGGGATTGATCATGTTGGAATTAGCTCCGATTTTGATGGAGGCGGTGGAATTTATGGTTGGGATGATGCCAGCGAAACGCTTAACGTAACCATCGAACTTGTTAGAAGAGGATATTCTGAACAGGAAATAGCGAAACTCTGGGGTGAAAATCTACTAAGAGTACTCGATGAAGTTCAGGAGGTAAGCAAGAATTTGCAGAGATAAATTAATTAAATTTTATTTCCCTGATATTTGCGGGCACTCCTACTCTTTCATTAGAAATAAAAATTCTGCCGTCCTTGGAAAATGCAATTCCTTCTGGTTGTTCAAATTCAGCAGGATCCAGCAGATGAATGAATTTTATACTGCCTTGTTGATTTGTAATTATTACCTTTTGAAATTCAGCATCAAGAATATATAGATCACCGGTTAACGGATTAATTGCAAGATCTGATGGTCTTAAAAGTTTTCTGGGATTATGAGTTTTTAAACGTTCAAACTGAGGATCGTCGTAGTCAATTCTTAAGATTGGTTCTTTCTGCAGTTTTCTGGTTTTAGGATCATATTCATATACACCTTTGTAACCACTGCTATTGTCCAGATTACGATCCTTTACTGTGATCCACAACTTCCCGTCCTGAGTTGCAGTCATACCTTCTATATTGTTCCTGTATTCAAAGTCCAGCTGTGTACCTTCCAGTTCCTGATCTGCAACGTCAAGATCTGAAATATCTATGATTCTCCCATTACTTTCAGCAACCCAATAGATACCATCCAGATAAGTTAAAGCTTCATAATCTCCGGAATATGAGAACTTGTGTTTTTCAATGATCTCTTTAGTTTCCATATCAAAAATGAACAGGATACCATCTTCATCCTGCACACAGATCATAAGTCCGTCTTCATTATATACCATTCCTGAAACTTCATTTAATTCTGAAGGTAATTCCCATGACTCGACTATTTCATAAGATTTCTCGACATCGTTAAAATCGTAATCATTTAATTGGTAGATCGCGTAAATGATTCCGGCCAAAACAATGACCATAGTTACGATTCCAATAACCCACTTATTCATATAGATACATTTGAGTTCTAATGTACAATTAAGCTAATTTCACTGAAAAAGTTTAACAATACTTTGAACAGCGAATAGTACCAATATATGTTAAAATCTGTTAATTCAGTACCTTTTATTGCATAGTACTGTAACATAGCAAGATTTGCAGCGTCTATTAAATAGAAACCATCATCAACAAAATCAAAAATGGATTATTAATCATCTAAAACTTTAATTATGAGACATTCAATCAATCACACAAAAGGAAGACAATGCTTTATGAACACCGAGGCGAACCTACAGAGACAGGTATTTCCGAAGCGCAAAAGAGCTTAATCAAACTTATTCATCAATCATCAAAACAATCATTATGAGACATTCAATCAATCAAACCAAATCAAGATCATGCTTCATGAATACTGAAGCCAACGCAGAAAAATCATTTTTCTCGAAACGTAGAAAGTATTAATCAATCATCAAAAAATTTATCAATCATGACAAGTCTGGAAAGTAATTTACAGGTTTTTGGAAATGCCAGAACCGGTGGCATCACACACCGGAGGCCATTTCTAAACATTAAATCATCATACAGGTCTAAATATAGCGATCAAAAATATACTGCATGAAAAGACCAATTTATCAATCAGTTCATCACAATTACAATTAGGAAAGAGGTTAATAGTATTGTTAGCCTCTTCTTATTTAACAAAATTTATAAATTAAGCTTAAAATATAATTCACTAATGCAAACATTCGTTTATTTGCAAACCTTACTACTCAAGAATGTTAGCGAAACTAAAGAACAATCCCATTATTCGATGGGCACTTATTACTATATCCAGCCTTACAGGGTTTTTCCTGCTTTTCTTTGCCAGTATCTATTTTGGCCTCTTCGGAAAGATACCTACAGAATCTGAACTTTCATCCTTACAACAAAATAAAGCCACACAGGTTCTCGCTTCCAATGGTGAGTTAATAGGTAAGTTCTATGTTTATGATCGACAGCCCATCGATTTCGATCAGCTTCCCTCCCATCTTATTGAAGCCTTAATTGCTACTGAAGATGCCCGTTTCTATGAACATGATGGTATTGATAACCGTAGTTTAGGAAGGGTTTTCTTTAAATCAATATTACTGCAGGATGATTCTGCCGGAGGTGGAAGTACGATCACTCTTCAGCTAGCTAAAAATATTTATGGTAGAAAAGATTACGGAATCCTGGGTATTGTGATTAACAAAATGCAGGAAGCTGTAATTGCCAAACGTCTGGAAAATGTTTATAGTAAAGACGAACTTATCCAGCTTTATTTCAACACGGTGCCTTTTAGTGATAATACCTACGGAATTGAAAGTGCCTCCATGAAGTTTTTCAATAAGCATACTATGGATTTGAAGCTTGAAGAAGCTGCTGTACTTGTCGGAATGCTGAAGGCCAGTCATTATTATAATCCGCGAATCTTTCCAGAAAGAAGCAGACTTCGTCGTGATGTCGTGCTTATGCAAATGGCGAAATATAACTACCTGAGTATGCCACAGGCTGAAGAAGCCAAAATGCTGCCACTCGTTCTGGATTATCGAAGTTATAGTCATGATAAAGGTATTGCACCCTATTTTAGAGAACAGGTACGCAAAGATGTTTCAGGTATTCTCGATACTTTGAAAAACAAGGATGGAGAAAAGTATAATATCTATCGAGATGGTCTTATAGTTCATACCACGCTTAATTACGAAATGCAGCAGCTCGCTGAAGAGGCTATGCGAGAGCATATGTCTCAATTGCAAAACGATCACGAGAAATCCTACGGGAATTATGGTCCATGGGAAAAGAATAAAAAGGTATTGATGGACGCTGTAAAGCGGAGTTCAAGATATCAGAAGCTTTCTAAAGAAGGTCTTTCAGAAGAACAGATCCTGGAAAGAATGGAACAAAAACATTCTACCGAGTTGTTTACTTATGATGGAATGGAAACTAAAAATATGAGCAGTATAGATAGTATTGCACATTACCTGAAATTTCTGAATTCCGGACTTCTGGCAGTTAGTCCCAAGGATGGCGCTGTCCAGGCCTGGGTTGGAGGAGTTGACTTTCGTTTCTTTAAATATGATCACGTGAGCCAGAGCAAGAGACAGGTTGGATCTACCTTCAAGCCTTTCGTTTATACCGCTGCCCTTGAAAATGGAATGGATCCATGTACCTATTTTTCAGTTCGAGAAGTTACTTATGATAAAGGCTGGACTCCTTCTAATTCTTCTTCGGAAGGAGATGATCCAAATATGAATTACAATCTAAAGACGGCACTTAGCAAGTCCATGAATACTATTGCCGTAAAAGTTTTAATGGAAACCGGAATACCGAACGTGATCAGGCAGGCCAGAGATCTTGGAATAGAATCTGAACTCCCGGCAGTTCCTTCTATCGCGCTTGGAACCGCATCGCTTAATTTGGAGGAAATGACAGGTGCATATTCAGCTTATGCTAATGATGGATATGCTACCAAGCCATTCTATATTAGCAGAATCGAAGATGCTGAAGGCAATGTACTGGCTACTTTTAAACCTAAAGTTTCTAAAAGAAAGGCTTTTTCAGAAGATACCCGCAAAATTATGGTCAATATGATGCAGGCTACTGTGGATGAAGGAACCGCAAGCCGACTTAGATATAGTTATGGATTAAAAAATGACATCGCAGGTAAAACCGGAACGACTCAGGATAATAAGGATGGTTGGTTTGTGGGAATAACGCCAGAACTGGTTTGTGTAACCTGGGTTGGATCTGACGATCACCGCATAGGTTTCAGGAACACCGGAATTGGACAGGGAGCAAACTCGGCGCTACCAATTTTTGCGAAGCTAATGCAGAAAATGAATGCAAGTTCAAGCTTCAATACTATTACAAATGCGAGATTTCAACCACTATCTTCAGAGCTGGCAAACCTGATGGAATGCCCGCCAGAAGAACGTGATAACTTTTTCGAAAGACTGTTTTCCGGTAACAATAAAGATCGGAAAGAAAGTTCAGACGATAAGAATGAAGAAAAAGGGAAGAAGAAAAAAGGTTTCTTTAAGAAACTCTTCGGCAAAAAAGACGATAATTAGAATTCCTTATTGATCTGCATTCTTAGTTTTCTGGAGTAATCTTCTTCCAGCCAGTCCCGGTAATTTTTAGTGCTTTTACTTATACAATAAGAGTATTGTTTGATTCTTGAACTAATGTCATCCTTTAATTCTTTAGCAAGGATCCTGGCATCGAAGACATCTTCACTATTCTCCACGCACATCTTTACATGCTGTTCCATGGACCATTCCAGAACCGCTTTGGATTTTAACCCTTTCTTGATAACCGTATCATAGGCAGCCTCAATATCAAAGGAGACATCTTTAGTTTTAGAGAATTGTTCCCGTATTTCCTCTGGCATCTGGTACTGAAAATCTCTTTCAATATCCTCATCACTCAGCAGATTTTCAAAATAAAAGTCTGGTGATCTAAAGATTTGTTTCCAGTCCACCGGACTGCTCCAGTTTCCAAATCTCGCCATATTATTACCAAGGTCGATCACGGTAAATTCGCTCTTGTCTTTAAGTACCCGGGATCCACGACCAATCATCTGGAAATACAAGGTCAATGACTTGGTTGCACGGTTTAAGACAATCGTCTCTACAGTAGGCTCATCAAATCCGGTAGTAAGAATACTTACTGACGTCACGATCGCATCTGGTGTATGCTTAAACCACTTCAAAATATCCTTTCTATCCTGCTTGCTGGTGGTATTGTCTAGATGACGAATAGGCAAGCCAGCGCTTTTAAATGTATGGTAAACTTCTACGGAAGTATTAATACCATTATTGAAAATTAAGGTTTTCTTACCGCGAGAACGTTCGTAATAGGCATTGAGAAGTTTCTCCTGCATGCTATAATTCGAATAAAGTTCTTCAGAAGATTTCACAGTATAATCACCATTCATTCCTACTTTTAAATTCGTAAGACCAACATTATAGCTATAAATATTAGATTTTGCTAAAAAGCCTTTTTCAATCAAAGATGTAATAGAATCACCAACGATTAGTTCGCGGTAATTATCTTTCATTGGTAGTTTGATATTAGAGCTTAGCGGTGTAGCGGTAACTCCCAGAATAAAACAATTTTCAAAAAACTTGAAGAGTTTTCTAAAGCTATTATAATGAGCTTCATCAATAATTACCAGTCCAATATCCTCGATCTTAAGTTTTTCATCATTAAGCCTGTTGTTCAAAGTTTCCACCATGGCTACAAAACACATGTAGTCATTTTGATCTGGTAATTCCTTTACTTTACTGTTTATGATTTTATTACGCACCCCAAATCCTGAAAGCATTTTCGAAGTTTGCTTACATAATTCGATTCGGTGAGTTAGTATAAGAACCTTTTTGTTGGTTCTTTGAATATATTCCCTGGTCATTTGAGAGAAAATCACTGTCTTCCCTCCTCCTGTAGGTAATTGATATAGAAGATTATAGTTTTCAGGATGTTCTTCAATCACCCCAAAAATTTTATCTATATCCTTTTGTTGGTAATCATATAATTGTTTGTCGACCTTCTTTTTCTCAATACCAAATGTTTCTGACGCCATATAGTCCTTTATAGTAAGCAATTTTGCAAAAATAAAGCATTTTAAGCTTTGGTCAAAAATAAATTGGACATTATAGAATCTATTTTAACCCTTATACTACTTATAATTATCGTAAATTAGTGTCTCGCTAATCAAACTGATTTTACTGTCTCCAGAACAATTGATCAGATAAATGACTCCCCGGAAAATTAACCAACTAATTTCCGAGAATTTGTACGATAAAGATTTCATCCACCAGAATAATTATACAGTATTACAGGAATGCGGTTTATTTACTGATGTTCCAGAAGAGCATTTAAAGGTACTGTTAAAAGACTTCTATCTAGAAAAATGGCCTAGACAAACCTGTCTTGTGCATTGTGAAAAATTCCTTTTTCACTTTTATATCATCAAGAATGGTAGGGTTAAAATGTATCATACAGACTTTGATAGCGCTAAGGAACATACCATTTTCTTATTGAAAAAAGGTGATGTATTTGATCTTTTCTGCTTACTGGACGGGATCAAACATAAAGCGTATTATGAATGCCTTGATCATACAGAAGTACTCGCTATTCCTATGGATAAATTGAGAAGCTGGTTACAGTCATATCCTGAATATTATAAGAATTTTCTAAGTTATGCAGGTAGATCGATGCGAATGCTGGAAGAGAATGTTTCGCAACTGGTTTTTAGAAATATAACGACACGTTTACTGCATTTACTATTGAAGAACATAGATAGAACGTCTAATAAATTGCAGAATATCAATGATCTTCCAGATAAAGAGCTCGCTTTTTTAATTGGCTCAAGTCGTGCAGTAGTTAACAGACATCTTCAAAAAATGAAGAAGATGGGACTTATAAAGATATCCAGAATTAAAGTACAGGTTGAAGATGTATCTCTATTAATGGAACATCTGGAAAACAACAGAATAAATAAGAATTAATCATAGATATGCTACTTAAGTGATTTGCAGCACGATGTATTTGATGTAATTTTAAAATTTCAATAATCAATTATTCATCATTAAATTCTTACATCATGAAAAAGTTCATCATTATTATTTTCGTTTTTATTTTAAGTATCGGTGCTCAGGCACAGGATGTAATTCAACTGGATGAGACCAGAATTAATTTCAGTCCAACTGCAAATCTCGTATTTGAGGATTATCCTAACGGACTTGTGAAGGTCAGGGAGAAATTTGCAGCTCAGTTCCAATCAGATGCCATTGGTTTTACCAAAGCCAATTTCGATATTCATCGTTTTCTGGATGAAGCCGATATTAAATCTGGAGACGTGATCGTAACTCTACGGAGCAAGAAAGGTTATTTAGAAGCTACCTATGACGAAAAAGGAAATCTTTTAAAAACTAGCCAGATGTTCAAAGATATCGCCTTACCAGCCCTGGTTAGAAACGAAGTTTTTGGAGAATACATGGGTTGGACTATGACCAGAAATAAGTATCAGGCTCGGGGAATTAGCGATCAACTTGACAATGAGCAATATATCGTAGTTCTTCGGAAAGGTAACGATCGCCAGCGACTAAAAATTACTCCTTCAAAGTATGATTATGGCGTAGCTTCCATTGAGAAGTTCTAAGTATTACAAAGTTGTATAAGATCAGGTGCCGATCGAAACCATCGGAATAAGGGAATATTGTTGACTATAGATCTTTTATGATCTTCATCACAGGTTAACCTTGATCTTATACAACTTAATTTATTTTTCAAATAGGTCTGAGGAAAGATAACGGTCACCACGATCACATATAATAGACACTACCAATCCACTTTCTAAAGATTCACATAATCTAACTGCAGCCGCGGTAGCTCCACCACTACTCATTCCAGCAAAAATACCTTCTTCTTCAGCAAGCCTTCGACTCATTATTCTTGCATCTTCCTCATTTACTTCCAGTACCTCGTCTACTTTTTTCGCATCAAATATCTTCGGTAAATAGGCTTCCGGCCATTTTCGAATGCCCGGGATTCTGGCATTATCTTCAGGTTGAACTCCTACAATCTGAATGTCAGGATTTTTCTCCTTTAGAAATGTACTTGTCCCCATAATAGTGCCTGTAGTTCCCATTGAAGATAAAAAGTGGGTAACCTTTTGCTCTGTATCTCTCCAGATTTCCGGCCCTGTAGTTTTATAATGCGCCTTCCAGTTATCATCATTTCCAAACTGATTCAGCATAAAATAATTGCCGGATTTCATCTTATCTTCAGCATAATCTCTCGAACCTTCAATTCCATTATCTGAACTGGTTAAGGTTACCTTGGCGCCATAGGCACGCATCGTCTGGACTCTTTCAATAGTTGAATTTTCGGGCATTACTAACTCAATATCAAGACCAAAAATCCCAGCGATCATTGCTAGTGCGATACCGGTATTTCCACTGGTTGCTTCGATCAATTTCGTTTTTTTGTTAATAGTCCCGCGATCCAATGCGCTTTTAATCATATTATAAGCCGCACGATCCTTCACACTTCCTCCTGGATTCTGGCCTTCAAGTTTGAAGTATAGTTCTACTCCGGGCTTTGAAAAGACTCTTGTGGCTTTCACCAGAGGTGTATTCCCAACTAAATCTATAACTGAATTATTCATTATTTATCTGCTGTATTTTTAATATTGATCTGTGGGGTATGAGAAACCATGGAATTAGCCGGAACAGATCTAGTTAGCCAAACATTCCCTCCTATCACTGAATTCTCACCAATTTCTGTTTTCCCACCTAAAATGGTCGCGTTGGCATAGATGGTTACATTATTTTTGATTGTTGGATGTCGCTTTAAATTCTGCATCGATTTATTAACCGTTAGTGCACCAAGGGTGACACCCTGATAAATCTTAACATTATCTTCTATAGTTGCAGTTTCTCCAATGACAACACCCGTAGCATGGTCGATAAAGAAGGATTTTCCAATTACGGCACCAGGATTAATATCGGTTCCTGTAAGACTATGAGCACATTCGGTCATTAATCTTGGAACCAAAGGCAATCCAAATTTGTAAAATTCATGACTAAGCCTGTAAATCGCTATCGCGAAAAACCCAGGATAACTTAAATAAACTTCTTCTACTGAATTTGCTGCGGGATCATTCTTAGAGATCGCTTCAGCATCAAGATTCAAATCCTCTAGGATTCCGGGTAGCTTTGTGAGATAATCACTCCAGATATCCTGGCAGGGCGCACCAGGTTCCCAGCAAACTAGTTTTGCCAGCACCTCGAAGTCATTTCCCAATTCCATTAAATTATCTGCAACGGGAGTTTGCTTATCAAATAAAGTGTAAAAAAGCTTTTTTGTAAATGACTCGGTCTTTTCCTTAATACTGAAATTCAGATTAGGAAGATTTTTCTGAGATTCTATTTGCTTAATTATTTCTTCCAGTTTCATAGCTTTTGTTCTAATTTCAAAAATACTTAAATGCACTGAGAGCAATGTTGATTTAAGTCAATTGTAACTTTTTGTTTCAGTAAACGTTATAAAAATTAGATTTATGATTAAAGTACTCTATCTGCGGTGGTTACGAATTGATAGCTTTTGTTCCATTTGTGATCGTGACTAAACCTCGCGATCTTTTGTATTCGCTTTTCGAACTCTGAGATCACTCCATACTCAGCAACAAACTGCACTGCTTGCTCAAAAGATTTAAAAATGCTTTTCTCAAAAGCTTCAGTAATATATTCCTGTTCTTCTGAAAAGGTCTGGGCGATTTCTACATTGTAGAACATAACGTCGGCCAGCGCATGTGGTTCCATTCCTAATTTCAGATAATGCTTAATGATCTTATGAGCTACGGAACGTCTTTTTTTTGGACGCCTGTTGTTTGGTGGAAAATACTCCTTCCCTATTTTAAATTTCGCATCCTGCACGAGTTTTTCCTCATTAGGATTGAAAACGAAATTGTAGTATGTTTTCACATCCTCAAACCTGTTATATAGATCCATGATCTGCTCTTCTAGATCTTCTTTTGAAAGTTCCTTAATGTATTTTTTAAAGGCTCTTTTGCTCATCTAATTTCGCTGTTAATTTTTCGGTATTGATCTCCAGTTTTTCTGAAATATCCAAAAGCCATTCCAATTGACCGGTAATTAAATGTGCTTCCTGAAGATTCAACCTCGTGTTCTCATCGATTTGGGCTTTTCCCTCGCTTATTTCTCTATCCCTTTCGGTGGCCATCTCATCAAATTTACGATGAAGTGCCTTGCCAGCTTTAGAAATTCCTTCATGTTCCTTCTCGTGTCTGGTTTTATTTTCAAGTAAGCGTACAGAATTTTTTAGATTGAAAACAATGGTTTTAGTATACATCTCAAAATCTGAGGATGCTTTGCTTGTTGGGTGGTTCCTGATATAAGATCCCATCGATGCCAGTGCAGAGAGAAAAGTGTGATTTAAGCCTACAATTTCGTAAATAAGACTTAGTTGTTTTTGCTGAGACTTTGGCTCCTGGGTCATTCTTTGAAATGCTCCGCTAAGTTCTCCCATATCCAAAAAGGCTTTCTTTCTGGCAAGTTTGTAACTAATAGGTAGATTTCCCTTTTTGTGGTAGTAATCATCGATCTCCTCCAAATATCCCGTATTGGAATTGATGGAATTAGCAATCACATTGTTTAGTTCTTTTAATTCCCATTTTGGCCATAGAATAAAATTGCCAAGACCCGCGAGACCTGCACCAATTACTGTATCAAGGATTCTAAACTGTATCACATTGAGAACTTCAGGCTGGAGAAGCGCATATATAAATATGATACTGAGCGTAATGAACATCGCAGCGGTGGTATAATTGCGTTGAATTAGTGAAAATGCCAGCGTTAAACTTAAAATTCCCAGAAGAGCATACACCGTAGTGTTTTGAGTTATAAAAACTATTCCAATTGCCAGGGCGCCGCCTATGAGCGTTCCTATGATCCGTTTCCTGGTCCTTTGTTTAGTTAGTCCGTAATTAGGTCGCATGATCACGACGATCGTTAGTAAAACCCAGTACGCATTCTGAACCGAGAAATAGGACCCAAGTAAATATCCTACCAGTACTACGATGGAGAGTCTTAATGCATGACGAAAAATAGAACTATTGAACTGAAAATTGGTGCGAAGGGTTTTAAAACTGTATTCCTGCTGAGTTAGAAATTGCTGGACATCCTTATCCTTAAAAATCCTTTTCTTTCCTTCAAGATTTCTAAGCACGCGGTCAATATTATTAATTTTTTGAGATTGCCTGGTCTGGTAATCATAGAAGTTTCTCAGGACCAGCATACTCTCCCTTTTTTCAGAAATGTTGATCGTGTCCCGGTATTTTAGGAGACTTATCTCAACCTTCTTCAATTCTTCGGAAAGCTGATTCACAGGCATCGCGGAATTTTTATGTACTGAAAGCGCAATGAGGTCCAGCTGTTCTGCCATTTTCACTGAAAACTCCTTAAACACTTTTAATTCTATAAAATCGGAATCCAGAACTTTTCGCATCTGTGGGTAATCAATAGGATTAGCCATTGCCAGTTCCAGCATATCTACAAGATCTATAAATATGAGCAGCCTTTTTCGAGTATAACCTGAACTTCCCGAGGACATTCTGAAAGTTATAAGAAGTTCCCTCAAACTTTCGTGATGCTCATTAAGTTCGGTTTGCTTCTGGAAAAGTTCTTTCTGAATATTTTCCAGATCAGATTCAGGATCGAGCATTCTTATTCTGAGTCGGAGATAATCTGCGGTTAGTTCCATGGTTTCAGCGATCTGCTGTTCCGAGGCTCTTTCAGGCTTTAATAAATACCAGGCAATACTAATAAGCATATAGAATAATCCTCCGCCAAAGATGAGAATGGATTTTTGCCAGATCTCAATTTCCGAAGAAATATTGGCGAAACTAAGTACTACTGCAAGTAATCCGGCAAAAGTAACCAGCGAAGCTCTGAAACCATATACAGAAAGATATGCTATACTGAACATCATTACTAACAACATGGGTGCCACTGCCCAGCTGAATTGTGCAGAATAACCTGCGATACAGAAGGAAAGTGCACCAAGAAATGCCGCGGCCATGATACCCATGACCTTATGTTTAAAACTCCCAGCCACATCACTTGGAGATGAAAGTAAACTCCCCATCGCCATGCTTACTCCTATTTCAAGTAAACCTAAATTGGAAAAAACTGCAATTGGAATTACGATCGCAATGGTTAGAACAATAGCTTTCGAGAAGTCGGTACTTCTTAAAAACTTAATAAGTTCATTATAATAGTGCTGAAAATTTATCTTCAAATTTGAGGGTTTGGAACATTGAAATTACAAAGTTGAGCTTAATAATCATCGCTATCTACACTCTTTTTAGGTTTTAAGTTTTAATTATGAATGCATGTTTGCCAAATGAACAGATGCATATTAATTTGCTTAAAAATAAAAGTTATGAATAAGCAGATATTATTAAAACAACGTCCAAAAGGTAAACCTGAAACTTCAGATTTTGAGATCAAGGATTTTGAAATTTCAGAGGATAGATCACTCAAGCTTAAAACAAAATATATCTCTGTAGATCCTTATTTACGCGGAAGAATGCGTGATGAGGAATCTTATATCGAACCATTTCAGGTTGGCCAACCATTAGAATCTATGGTGGTTTCCGAAGTTGTTTCTTCTAATTCTGAAGATTTTAAAGAAGGTGAACATGTCATAGGAATGCTGGACTGGAAATTAGAGCAATCGCATGATGGAAAGGGTTTGAGAAAGATTGATAAGGAGATGGCACCACTATCTGCATACCTGGGAGTTCTTGGGCTAACAGGATTGACCGCCCATCTTGCACTTGACACTATTGGAAAACTGAAGGAAGGTGAAACATTGTTGGTATCTGGTGCCGCCGGAGCTGTTGGAAGTGTTGTTGGTCAAATTGGAAAGATTAAGGGATGTCGTGTAATCGGTATTGCAGGATCTGATGAAAAGATCGATCATGTCCAAAGTAAATTTAGATTCGACGGTGGTATCAATTACAAGACTACTTCCAATATGAAAGAAGCGATCACTGAGCAATGCCCTGATGGAGTTGATGTATATTTTGATAATGTTGGTGGAGAAATTCTGGATGCCACTCTTCAGAATATAAATAAAGCAGCGCGTATTATTAATTGTGGTGCTATCTCAATTTATAATGAAACTGGTACACCAACAGGACCAAGACCTGAAGGGATTCTTATTAAGAAATCTGCATTGATGCAGGGATTTCTGGTAAGAGATCACCAGGAAGAGTTTCAGAGAGCTATACAGGAACTTGCCGGTTGGTTGAAATCCGGAAAACTGAAGTATGATGAAACTGTCGTAGAAGGGTTTGAAAATACTCCTCAGGCATTTATCGATCTATTTGATGGTAAGAACACTGGTAAAATGGTCGTTAAAATTTAATGATTATTCCAATGCGTAAAAAAAGCCCGGATTTAATCCGGGCTTTTTTATTTATTATAGACACTATCCCGTAAAGTGTGTAAGTTCTAAATAAAGGGGTTTAACTTTTATCTA